>CAZMXH010000145.1:5765-8152 GCA_964570165.1 uncultured Actinomycetes bacterium | reverse complement strand
GGTGTAGATCAGCGGGGAGACCTGCGGGTGGTAGATGTAGATCGCCTTCCTCGGGGCCATGCCGAGCTCGAACGGGTTCGGCTTGATGACCGGACAGACGTCGGCACAGTCGCCGCAGCCGGTACAGCCGCCGCCGTCCGTCGCCGCGCGCTTCGACGGCACCGACCTCCCGGAGCACGCGCAGGTGCTTGGACACCTGGGGCTGCCCCAGCCCGAGCAGATGCACCAGGTCGTTCACCTGGCGCTCACCGTCGGAGAGAATCTCCAAGATCCGCCGCCTACGAGGCTCGGCCAGCGCGTTGAACACATCCGTGGTCGTCGCTGCCCGAGCCATGCCTAGGACAATACATACCCATATGGGAATACGTCAATCTGAGGCCCGCTGCGGACTACGGGTGGGCACTCCATGATCGGGTGCGGGCCGCCCGCCCGCACCCTGCTGTCGAATCGCCGCCACGGCGGGGACTGGCGCAGTGGCGGCACCGCATGCCAGGGTTCCGTGCTGTGAGCGAGGCGGATTCCCCAGCGCGGTCGGGTGATCTGGTTATCGGCCGGCGTGCTCGCTGGGTGCTGGCCGCCATTGGCGTCTCGTCGTGGCTGGCCGGCGGAGTGGCGGCCTTCGTCGGGGACAACGGGCCGGGAGCAGCCGCGCTGGTGCTCGGTGGTGCGGCGGCAGGTGGGGTGGCCGCGATCGGCCGCTGGCCGAGTCGTATCGCCGCGTACGGCCACGAGGCGTCGTGGCATCGGGTCCACGAGACCGTCGAGTCGCAGATCCGCACCGCCGAGGAATCCGGCCAGCCGGCCTCGACGCTGCGAGAGCTGCAGGTATTGCGGGGGCGACTCGACAGCCTGGTGCGCACCGGACAGGTGTCCCGGCACCCCGCCGAGGTCTACGACGACGCCGTCGAGGACGCCATGCACCGGCTCGCTCCCGGCGTTCGTGTCGTGCGGCAGGAGGTGCGCGGCCGCGACGTGGCCGACTTCGAACTGGTGAAGGACGACCTGCGTACCTACGTCGAGACGAAGTGGCGGCTGGGCCCGGCCGATCCGATACGGACCGAGACCATCGAACACCTGCTCAACGCGCTGCCCGACGGTGCGCGCCTGCTGGTCGTGGCGAACACCCCGGCCATCGCCGAGGCACAACGGAAACTCGCTGACCGCACCACCATCATCACCTGGCGCGACCCCTCCGACGACGCCCAGCTCCGCCAAGCCCTCACCGACCTGCTCACTCGGGACGGCGCGTCGACGCCACGTGACGCCTAGCCGTTGAAGAACCCGCGCACAGTCGCAACGCTCGCCGCGATGGCTAGGTCTTGAGGGGCGTGGGCGGTGCCAGCCGAGACTGCGGAGCGTAGATCGAATGCGACGTGAGGAAGGTGATCGCGTTCGCCCGCTCAGCGTTGATCGGCTCGTCCGGGAACGCGTTAAGGATGGTCTCGCCGCGCTCGCGGACCCCGTCCTTGAACTCCGGGTGGGTGAGGATGAACAGGTCGCCACGACGCACGCCCTGGAGGACGCGCTCACCGGCTTCGTCCGCGCTCATGTACGGCTGGGTACGCATGAACGCCGTGACCGCAGGATCGGGTGCGTCGTAGCCGCTGTCGGGATACCGGTCCGGACGGGCGGCGGGGCCACTGGCGATGTTGCTGTGCACCGGCCCAGGGCAGTACGCCGACACGCCGATGCCTTCGGGCGCTAGCTCGATGTGCAGCGTCTCGGAAAGCGCGATGACCGCGGCCTTGGTCATCGAGTAGAGC
This sequence comes from uncultured Actinomycetes bacterium, assembly GCA_964570165.1. Classification (GTDB taxonomy): domain Bacteria; phylum Actinomycetota; class Actinomycetes; order Jiangellales; family Jiangellaceae; genus JBMCTR01. Next base: position 6,389 of record CAZMXH010000145.1, on the reverse strand, counting down.
CCGCCGGCCACGGGCAGCAGCCCGCCCATCGACGAGGTGTTCACGATGTGCCCGCCTTCACCGTGGGCCCGGATCCGGGGCAGGAACGCCTGCAGCCCGTGCCCGACGCCCTTGATGTTGACGTCGATCACCCAGTCCCAGTCGCTCTGTTTCGCCTGGGCGATCGGGCCGGTGAGCCCGATACCCGCGTTGTTGACGAGCACGTGGATCGCACCGTAGCGGCGCTCGGTCTGCTCAGCAGCGCGCTCCATCGCGTCCAGGTCGGTGACGTCGACCTGCATCGTGTCGATCGCGAGACCCTCGGCGGTGAATTCGGCGTCCGCCTCTTTCAAGTGCTCAGGACGCCGGCCCGTGACAACCACCCGCATGCCCGCACGGGCGAACGCCCGAGCGATGCCCTTGCCAATCCCGCTGGAGCCGCCGGTGATGAAGGCGACCTTGCCATTGACGTCGTCCATGGACTCTCACGACTCCTCGAGCTTGAACAGCCGGACCGCGTTGTCCTTGAGAATCAGCTGCCGCACCGCGGGCTTGAGATCTAGCTTCTCGAAATCGCGCATCCACCGCTCGGGCGTGATCACCGGGAAGTCGGAGCCGAAGAGAACCTTCTCGCGGAGCAGGCTG
>CAZMXH010000145.1:0-5755 GCA_964570165.1 uncultured Actinomycetes bacterium | reverse complement strand
CGGGAAGTACTTCGGCGACCAGCCGGACAGGTCGATGTAGACCTGCGGCTTGTGGGTGGCGATCGAGAGAGCCTCGTCCTGCCAGGGGAACGACGGATGGGCCAGGATGATGTCCATGTCGGGAAAGTCCACGGCGACGTCGTCGACGTGCAGCGGGTTGGTGTACTTCAGCCGGATCCCGCCGCCACCGCGCTTACCCGCCCCGACACCGGTCTGCCCGGTGTGGAAGAGCGCGAGCAGGCCGTGTTCGGCGATCACTTCGTAGAGCGGGTACACCGCCCGGTCGTTCGGGTAAAACTCCTGAACGCTGGGGTGGAACTTGAAACCGCGGACCCCGTACTCGCTGATCAGCCGGCGCGCCAGGCGCACTCCGGCCTCGCCGCGAGCGGGGTCGATGCTCGCGAACGGGATCAGCACATCGGCGTGCTCGGCCGCAAGCTCAGCGATCTCCACGTTGTCCGGCTCCGGCTCCTCGCCGCTGCGCGAGACGCTGTCGACTGTGAAGACGACACAGGCGAGTTTGCGCTGCCGGTAGTAGTCGGCCAGCTCAGGCACGGTGTAGGTCGGCATCTCGCCGATGCCGAAGTACTCGCCCATGTCCTCCGCCCCACCCCTGATATGCGACGCCGGACGATGCACCGACCGGTGCACATGGGTGTGGACGTCGAACGCGACGATCGCCGCCGGATCGATGCGGCCGGTCACGAGCACTCCTCGAGCTCGTCGACGTACGCCGCCTCGGTATGCTCGCGAACCTGCTCCGGAGAAACCCCCGGGGCGCACTCTTTCAGCCGCAGCGTGCCGTCGACGACGTGGAAGACCGCTAGGTCGGTGTAGACCCGAGTCACGACGCGTCGGCCGGTGATCGGGAAGTCGCATTCCGTCACGAGCTTCGGGCGCCCCGCGCGATCTACATGCTCCATGGCGACCCAGACCTCGCGCGCGCCGGCGACGAGGTCCATGGCTCCGCCGACGGCGGGGTTCTTCCCAGGGATGTACCAGTTGGCAAGGTCACCGTTGGCCGAGACCTGCAGGGCACCGAGGACGGTCACGTCGAGATGCCCGCCGCGCACGATCGCAAAGGACGTGGCCGAGTCGACGATGGCTGCTCCGGCGACCAGGGTGGCCGGCTGCTTGGCGGCGTCGGTCAGGTCCGGGTCCTCTTCGCCGGGCTCGGCTCTGGGTCCCATGCCGATGACGCCGTTCTCGACGTGGAGGAACACCTCGATGTCCGGCGGCAGGAACCGCGGTACTTCGAGCGGGATGCCGACCCCGAGGTTCACGACGAAGCCGTCCTGCAGATCCCGGGCCAGGCGCTCGGCGACCTCGTCTCGAGTGCGCCCTCGCGGTGGCACGATCACTGTCGCGGTCATCCACGGACCTCCGTGATTGTTGCGGTCTTCGGCGACGTGCTCTGGGCGATCACAACATCGTCGACGAAGACGCTCGGCAGGTGGACGTCGTCAGGACGCAACCCGCCCACCTCGACCAGCCGCTCGACCTCGGCGAACGTGTGCCGCCCGGACATGGCCACCAGCGGGTTGAAGTTGCGGGCTGAGAGGTGAAACCGAAGGTTGCCCTTGCGGTCGCCGAGTTGCGCCTTGACGAGCCCGAAGTCGGCGATGATGCCGTGCTCGAGTACATGCTCGCGGCCGTTGAGCTCCCGGGTCTCCTTCGGCGGTACGTGCGCCGCCGCGGTGTCGTCGGCGTACCGCAGCGGGAATGTGCCGTCGGCCAGCATCGTGCCCGCAGCCGTCGGGGTGTAGAACGCCGCGATCCCGGCGCCGCCGGCCCGCAGCCGCTCGGCGAGGGTTCCCTGCGGGACCAGCTCAAGCTCGATCCTGCCGGCGAAGTACGCGTCGTAGAACTCCTGGAGTATCGGGAACGACGCGGTGATCCGCCGGACCCGCCCTTCCACGACGAGTCTGCCGACGCCGGTGAAGTCGTTCCCCACGTTATTGACGATCACGTGCAGATCCCGGCGATCGAGATCACACAGCGCGTCCAGCAATGTGTCCGGCCGTCCCGAACTGCCGAATCCACCGACGGCGATGCACGCTCCGGAGGGCACCACGTCCACAGCCGACAGTACGTCGTCCCGGTACTTGTCGATCACATCGCATCCTTCGCAGCTACCCGGTGACGAGTTGCAGCGCACCGGGTCGGGCCCCTGCTCCGCATGCGACGGTCCGCGCGATCGTCCCCGGCTGCCTGCACGTCCGTCCCGGATACTCGGGAAGCTAACAGCGGCGGCACGAGCCGGACACCGGTTCTTCCACGTCATAGAAAGCCGGACCTTCCGAGTCGATGTCGTGCGCGGATGCTGGGCACCACGAGCTGACCACGCACGCGCACCTCGGCACCCAACTTTCCATGGCATTTCCACGGCATGAAAGGACTGTGGCGCACACCACGCCGGGCGATCGATGGTGGTCTTGGCCGCCGGACGTGAGCGCCGGGGAAGGCTGCGTGCAGCCCGCCCGCACCGAAAGGGGTCTACATGAGCATCACCACCCGCGCCGTGGTCTGTCGAGAGCCCGGAAAGCCCTGGGAGCTCACGGAGCTCGAGCTCGACGATCCGCAGGCGAACGAGGTGCGGATCAAGTTTCACGCCGCCGGGCTCTGCCACTCCGACGATCACATCCAGAAGGGCGACGCGCCGATGCGCATGCCCGTGGTCGGCGGCCACGAGGGCGCTGGCGTCGTCGATGCGGTGGGCGAGGGTGTGACCCGGGTCGAAGTCGGCGACCACGTCGTTTGCTCGTTCATCCCGGTGTGCGGCTCGTGCCGCTACTGCTCGACCGCGCGGCAGAACCTCTGCGACGCGGGCAAGAACGCCGCCACCGGCGAGTTCCCCAACGGCGGCTTCCGGTTCCACAAGGACGGGGAGGACTACGGCGGCCTGTGTGTGCTCGGAACGTTCTCCCAGTACGCCGTCGTCTCCGAGTTCTCGGCGATCAAGATCCCGGACGACATCCCGTTCGACGTCGCCTCGCTGGTCGGGTGCGGCGTGCCCACCGGCTGGGGCTCGGCGGTGCATGCAGCGGGCGTCCGCGCCGGCCAGACGGTCGTGATCTACGGCTCCGGCGGGGTCGGCAGCAATGCCGTGCAGGGCGCCCGGTACGCCGGTGCGCACCGGGTCGTGGTCGTGGACCCGGTGGAGTTCAAACGCGAGATGGCAATGAAGTTCGGGGCGACGCACACCTTCGCCGACGCCAAGGAGGCGCGCGAGTTCGTCGCCGAGGCCACCTGGGGTGAGCTCGCCGACCACGCCATCATCACCGTCGGCGTCCTGCACGACGAGGTCATCCACGACGCCATCGACATCGTCGGCAAGGCCGGCCAGGTCACCGTCACGGCGGTGGGCAACGGATGGGTGAACGAGCACCCGGGCGCCCTCATCGGATTCCAACGGCGGGTCCAGGGTTTCGTGTTCGGCGCCTGCAACCCGCTTCACGACATTCCTCGGCTGCTCGAGCTCTACCGGTCCGGCGATCTCAAGCTCGACGAGCTGATCACTCGCCGGTACCGGCTGGAGGACGTCAACCAGGGCTACCAGGACATGTTGGACGGCTTGAACATCCGCGGCGTGATCATTCACGAGAACTGATCGCCGCAGCGCACCAGGAACGTGAGGAGCACCAGCGATGACGGCACTGTCCGCAGCACCTGACATCGGCCCGCTACTGGTCGACAACGCCCAGCTCATCGGCACCGAGTGGGTTCCTGCTTCGAGCGGCGAGACCATCGATGTCGTCAACCCCGCGAACCGTGCCGTCTTGGCCCGCGTGCCTCGCAGCGGCGCCGACGATGTCGACCACGCCGTACGTGCCGCCGAGGGGGCCTTCCCCGCCTGGAGCGATCTCGACGCGACCAGCCGCGGGCGAAGGCTGTCCGCCTGGGCCGATCTCATCGACGCCCACGGGGACGAGCTGGACCAGCTCGAGCGACAGGAGATGGGACGGCCGAGCTGGGGACCGCCGCGGATGGGCGGTCAGGTCCGATTCATCGCTGGGCAGGCGGACAAGGTACAGGGGGTCTCGCTGCCCACGCACTCGCCGGACACTCTCGCGCTGACGCTGCGCGAGCCCTTCGGAGTCGTCGGCGTGATCATCCCGTGGAACGCGCCGGGACCCCAGTTCGTCATGGAGGTCGCCGCCGCCATCGCCGCCGGCAACACCGTGGTGGTCAAGCCGGCCGAAGACGCACCGCTCACGCCGCTGGCGCTCGCCAAGCTCGCTCTTGAGGCCGGCATCCCCCCAGGCGTCGTAAACGTCGTCACCGGGTACGGCACAGAGGCCGGTGCCGCCGTTCCCGCTCATCCGCGGATCCGCCGCATAGGCTTTACCGGCTCGCCAGCTACGGGGCGCGCGATCATGGAGGCCTGCGCCCGCAATCTCACACCGCTCCACCTCGAGCTCGGCGGCAAGTCGCCGCAGGTCGTCTTCCCCGACGCCGACCTCGACGCCGCCATCCCGCAGATGACCTTCAGCATCACGCTCAACACCGGTCAGGTGTGCGCCGCCGGCTCCAGGGTGGTCGTGCATCGCAGCATCCACGACGAGGTGGTCGAGCGGCTCACCACCCAGATGCAGCAGGTGACGGTCGGCCCCTGGCATGAACCGGTCAACATGGGCCCGCTTATCAACGCCAAGCAGCACGAGCGGGTCCTTGGCTACATCGACAGCGGGCGGGAGGCCGGGGCCGAGCTGGTCACCGGCGGCGGTGTACCGGATGGTCTCGCGGACGGGTACTTCGTCGAACCGACCCTCTTCGACAAGGTGGCGCCCGACATGCGGATCGCCCAGGAGGAGATCTTCGGCCCGGTCATGTCTGTGATCGCGGTCGACGACGAGGAGGAGGCCGTCGAGGTCGCCAACGGCACCGACTACGGCTTGGTCGCGTCCGTCTGGACCCGTGACGTTGGGACCGCAGTCCGAATGAGCCGGCGGCTGCAGGCCGGCCAGGTCGGGGTGAACAGCGTCCTGGGGGCCCCCGCCATCGGAGCCCCGTGGGGCGGCTACAAGAACAGCGGCTTCGGCCGCACCATGGGCGCCGACGCGGTGCTCGAGTGGACCCAGATCAAGACGGTGTCCATGCGCGACGCCGCCATGCCGCCACGCTGAAGGGACACACCGCCATGGGCACGATCACCACGCACGCCGCCATCGCCCGCGGTCCGCACATCGGCTGGGAGCTGACCCACCTGGAGCTCGACGACCCGAAGGAGCATGAGGTCAGAGTCAGGTTCCACGCTTCCGGCCTGTGCCATTCCGACCACCACATCACTGCCGGGGACGCGCCCGTGCGGTTCCCGATGGTCGGCGGTCACGAAGGGGCGGGCGTCGTCGAGGCTGTCGGGCCGCACGTGCGCCGCGTCGCACCGGGCGACCGGGTGATCTGCTCGTACATTCCCGCCTGCGGTACGTGCCGCCCCTGCTCGACCGGCCACCAGAACATGTGTGTGAAGGGCCTGCACGCCGGCAGCGGGATGTTCCTTGATGGGACGTTCAGGTTCCACAAGGACGGCGAGGACCTCGGCGGCTTCTGCTCGCTGGGCACGTTCTCGGAGCGCGCCGTCGTGTCGGAGTGGGCCTGCGTGCCGCTGGTGTACGACGACATCCCGTTCGACGTGGCCTCCCTGGTCGGGTGCGGCGTGCCGACCGGCTGGGGTTCGGCGGTCTACGCCGCCGGAGTGCGCGCCGGCGACACCGTCGTGATCTTCGGTGCCGGTGGCGTGGGCAGCAACGCCGTG
>CAZMXH010000144.1:0-8154 GCA_964570165.1 uncultured Actinomycetes bacterium | reverse complement strand
GCCCGTTCGGCCAGCGGCCCGTACCGGTCCACGTAGTCCTCGTACCCGCTGGCGAGGGTGTCGAGGTCCCACGCCGACGCCAGCCGCGACCGGCCGCCCGGTAGGTCGGTCAGGTCGGTCGCCCGGAACACGACTGCATCGTGCACGTCGAGGTCCTGGAGTTGCTCGACCACCGCATCGACCCTGTCGTGCGGCATCGGGTTCGGGATCCTGCAGGCGCAGCGCGGCTTCCAGTGCGTGGACATGTGGGCTGGGATCCTGGTGCTCGGAATCGCCGGGTACGCCATCAACGCCGGCTTCCTCCGGCTGGAGCGCCGGGTGCTCGCCTGGCACCGGGCCGAGAGGGGAGGTACGTGGTGACGGCTAGCCTGCTGACCGTCGACGAACTGGGCCACACCTACGGAACCGGGGCCAGGGCGCAGGTGGCGATCGCGGAACTGCAGTTCGCGGTGCGTGATGGCGAGTTCGTCTCGATCGTCGGACCGTCCGGTTGCGGTACGACGACGCTTCTCAAATGCGTGTCCGGGCTACTCCCGCCCACTTCCGGTCAGGTGCGCCTGTCCGGCCAGACTTGTCGATCGGGTCCCTGACCGGCTCGCCATGGTGTTTCAGGACTACAGCCGTTCGCTGTTCCCGTGGCTCACCGTCCGCGGAAACGTGGATCTTCTTCCGCTCGGCCGCCGCGGGCTGTCGCGGCAGGCTCGTCGGGAGCGGGTCGCGGAGAGCCTTGACGCCGTAGGGCTCGGTGGGTTCGCCGAGCGCCATCTGTGGCAGCTCTCCGGTGGCATGCACCAGCGGGTGGCCATCGCCCGGGCGCTGGCGTACCGCCCGGAGATACTGCTGATGGACGAACCGTTCGCCTCCGTCGACGCGCAGACGCGTGCGGACCTCGAGGATCTCGTGCTCGCCGTCCGGGAGCGGTTCGAGATGACGATCCTGTTCGTCACCCATGACATCGACGAAGGCGTCTACCTCGCCGACCGGGTGCTCGTCCTGTCGGGCTCCCCGGCACGGGTGATCGCCGATCTCGAGGTCGCGCTGCCGCACCCGCGCGACCAGATCGAGACCAAGGAGCGGGCCGACTTCGTGCATCTCCGCGGCGAGGTGGCGCGACTGATCAGGTCCGCGTCGGCAGGGGACGGTTCCGAGGCGCCCGCGTGACACCGACATCGAACGGAAGGAGCAGGTGTGGGGGATATTGACCTCAGCGGACGCGTTGCCGTGGTTACCGGTGCGGGCGGCGGGTTGGGCCGAAGCCACGCCCTGCTGCTGGCCGCCCGAGGGGCCCACGTGTCGCCGGTGGTGGCCTACCCTTGCTCTCAGGCATGTGAGGAGACCGGCGTCGTGGTGGCGGCGGGCGGTGGCCACGTCGCCCGCGTCGCCATCGTGCAGGGTGAGGGTGTGACGTTCGACCATGTAGCCAGCCCCGAGGAGATCTCCGACCGCTGGCCGGAGATCGCCCTGCTCGGGGAAGGGAGAGAGTTCTGGGACGGTGCTGCCGAGCAGGCCAACTGGGTGCTCGAGCGGCTCGCGGGCCCAGCCGATCCGAGGAGGGCGTGATGACCGTACGGATGACCGTGGCCGAGCTGGAGCAGGCCGCCAACGTCGACCTCGGGGTGTCGGACTGGGTCGTCGTCACGCAGGAGCAGGTCGACGCGTTCGCCGAGGCGACGGGCGATCATCAATGGATTCACGTCGACCGGGAGCGGGCCGCCCGCGGCCCGTTCGGCGGCACGATCGCGCACGGCTACCTCACGCTGTCGCTGCTGCCGGTGCTGATGAAGCAACTGCTCAAGGTGACCGACAGCACCATGGGGATCAACTACGGACTCGACCGGCTCCGGCTGACCGCACCGGTGCCGGTGGGTAGCAAGGTCCGCGCCCGGGGGAAGCTGCTCGACGCCCAACCGAAGGCCGGCGGCGTGCTCTACCGCGTGGAGGTCGAGGTAGAGGTCGAGGGCAGTGACCGTCCGGCTTTGGTGGCGACGATCTTAAGCCTCGTCTACTCCTGACCTCACACGCCACCAGTCCTGGCCACGCGCCCCCAGGTCCGCATGCCTGCCGCGGCAGGGCTGCGGCTGCTGAACGTGATCGAACCTCACCAGGTCCAGATGCGGCGGCGGCGGTCGGCAAGCGGGCGGGTGGACTCCCAGATCCGCCGCCAGCGCGCGGCGGGAGCCGCCGGATCGCCGCGGGTGGGCACCGGCAGCGTCTGGCGGGTCGCGGCGAGCATCGATTCGTACCAGCCGAGGTCCTCCTCCGCAGCTAGGCGGGCCACGGCCCGTGTCATCCGCTCGCGGAGTTCCCGGAAGCCCTCCCCGGGAGCCGGGTACAGCGGGCGGCCGTACCGGACGGCCACCCGGGGCCGGCCCGGCACCGGCCAGTTCCTGCCGCGCGGCATCGCGGCGTACGCCCCTCGCAGGGCGACCGGCACCACGGGCACCCCCCTGGACACGCACAGCTGCGCGGTGCCGGTCTTGAACGCGCCCATCCAGCCGTCCTCCGACCGGGTGCCCTCCGGGAACAGCAGCAGGTTCCAGCCCTCGTCGAGCAGGTCGACCGCCAGCGAGCGCAGCCGGCGCTGGCCGTGCCGCTCGACAGGGAACGTGTTGAAGAACAACGCCGAGGTCACCGCGCGCCAGCGGGCGTCGAAGAAGTAGTCCGCCGCCGCGCCCACAGCCAGCCGGTCGGCGAACCGCCGAGGAAGCGAGCACACGATCAACGGCGTGTCGAGATGCGACGAGTGGTTCGCCACGAACACAACCGGCCCGCGCACGTTCTCCAGGAACTCCAGACCCTCGACGACAGGACGGGTCTGGCTCCACGCCACCGGTTTCAGCAACCCGAGTTGCAGCGCCGAGCGGGCGACAATCCCTGCCTTCGTGCGTGCCCACCCGGTCGGGAACTCGCGGTCGCCGTGGTCTACCAGATGCGGCTCCGCGGACCGCGGCACGGTGGACCGTCCCCGCCAGTTCCGGCCGTGGCGCAGCAGCCGGATCTCGTCCCGGATACCCATCAGCGCACGTCCGCCATCACGAGGGGTGGTGCGTGCAGGTAGGTGATCGACGGCGACCGGCCGACGCTGTGGGACGCCATCTCGAGCGCGTCGGCCAGCGTCGAAGCTGCCCGGAACCCCATCCGGCCCGTGGTCTTCCGGTTGCCCCCCACGAAGATCACATCGCCGAGGTGCTCGAGCGCGTGCGCTCCCCAGTACCACATGTAGAACGGGTGCACCCCGTGGTAGGCGTAGCTCTTGCGGTACAGCTGGACGTACCACGGGTCGGTGGCGAACTGCTCCTCGTACTTGGTCTCGAGCACCACCGGGTCGGTCGACTGGGTGAGCACCTCGTCGTAGAAGTCGATGTAGCTCGGGTGGTGCACGGGATGGAACTCGTGCGGCACGGGATGGTAGAAGATCGCCGTCCCGCCCTCGCGCACGATCGGCCGGTTCTTGTACAGGTTGAAGAAGTAACCGAGCCCGAGCGACATCACCAGGATCGGGTTCATGATCGAGTTGACGTTGTACGGGCAGATGTACGGCAGCCCGAAGATCGCAACATCGGCCTGGCCCTGCACCTCGGTGAGCTGCTGCCGGTGCACCGCGTCGAGCGTGACCGGATGAACCTCGGACGGAACTCCGGCCGTCACCCCGGTCACGCCGTACGGAGCGACCGTCGACTGCCAGATCTTCCGGCGGGCCTTTGCGGGCAGCATCTCGTTGCCGCGCTTGACCGCCAGGTATGTCGCCTGGTCGGCCAGGTTCCACTCCCACTCGCGCTTGTTGAGGAATCCCGTCGCGCTCGGGAAGGTGTCGTTGTTCAGCGTCGTCTCGATCTGGAAGACCGTGACGTGCTGTCCGATCAGGTCCTTCATCCGCTCGTACGAGTGGTGCATGGCGGAGTTCGGCGGGTCGTTGAACGACCGCGAGTGGCGGAGCGTGTGCACGTTGTGGTGGTGGCGAAGGCTGCGGTAGCTCGCCAGCCCGACCGACAGCGACTTCGGCCCGCCGCTCATCGCGGTCAGCGTGATGTTGACGTAGACCACGAGGTCGCTCTCCATCGCCCGCCGGTTGAGCTCGACGACCTCGCCGTGCTCCGTCCGGCCGATCTCGACCAGGTTGGCGGCGTCCTCGGCGTCGTGGTTGCGTAGGTGGTCGGGGAAGAACGACCGGAACACCCGCTCACCGACGATCCGCTTCAGCTCGCCGGGCGTCATCCGGCGGTGCAGCGAGTTGGCCGCGATCAACTCCACGTCGTCGACACCGGCCGCGGCCGCTAGCTCCAGCACCTGCTCGATGACCCGCTGCCGGACGTCCGGCTGCTGCATCGGCGGCAGCGGCAGCGAGATGTCGTCGAAGACGATGGTCAGCCGCATCCCGGGCTTGAGCAGTTCCGGAAGCGGCTCGATGCCGATCGGCTCCCGGAGCGCCCGCGCGATGGCCGCGTCGATGTTGCGGATCGCGGGAAGCGAGTCCGGCGGGTAGATGACGTTGGTGCCCAGCGGCAGCCGCTCCAGCCGGAACCCCTCTCCTTCGTGCACCAGCAGCGGCGGGGTGCGTTCGTCGACCGTGAGGACGAAGCCCGGTCTGCTCATGATCCGCCTCCTGTCAGTCTCGTCCCGGCGCAAACGCGATCTTGACGCTGCCCAGCTTGCCGGCGTCGGCCGCGTGGCCGAGCGCCTCTCGCCACCGGCGCAGCGGATACGGTGGCTCGACCCAGTCGTCCAGCGGTGCGGCGGCGGCGAGCGTCATGGCGGTGTCGAAGTCGGAGCGCCCATGCTCCTCGCCGGCGCCGCCGGATGTGGACGCGTACGCCCCGATCAGCTCGAGTTCCCGGAACCACAGCGGCGTCAGGTCCACGCTGCCCGACGGCATCCCAGATACGACCACGGTGCCGCCCGCGCGCGCCAGGCGCAGCGCGGTGTCCAGCCCTCGGGCGCCGCCGGTGCACTCGAACGCCACGTCCACGCCGCCGAGGAGGAACTCGCTGCCGAACTCTGGAACGTGCATCCGCGCTGTGGTCACCCGCCGGATCGCCCGCGTCGCCCGCGCCGGCTCGTGGACCGCTGTCGCGCCGAGCTCGAGCGCCCGATCCTGCTGGTGCCGGTGCTTGGCGACCACATGGACCGGTGCCTCCGGAACCAACTCCTGCAGTGCGAGCAGCGTCATCAGGCCGACCGTCCCCGCACCGATGATCGCTACCGTCGCGTTCGGTGGGACGTCCGCCCGCCGCACCGAGTGCACGGCGCACGCGAGCGGCTCGACAAGGACCGCCCGCTCGTCGGACAGGCCGTCCGGCACCGGGTGCAGCTGGCTGCGGTGCGCCACGAACTGGCGGCTCCACCCGCCGCCGGTGTCGGCGCAGAAGCCGGTCTGCAGCCCCGCGGCGAGCTGCCCGGTCGTGACATGGTCGCACCGGCTCTCCTGCCCGGACTCGCACCAGCGGCAGCGCTTCGCCGCCCGGGGCTCGCACGACAGCACCGGGTCGAGAACCACCCGCGTGCCCGCAGGAAGGTCGGGCAGGTCGTCGACCGTCCGCCCCACGACCTCGTGCCCTGGGACGAACGGCATCGACGTCACCGGTGACAGGTACGGCGACGACCGGCCGGTCAGCAGCCCCAGGTCGGAGCCGCAGATGCCGGACAGCACCGGGGTGACGCGGGTCCAGTCGTCCGCCGGCGGCTCCGGGGCGGGGAGGTTCACCAGCCGCAGCGGCGAGAGGTTGCCCGCGACCAGCCCCGACAGCCGGCTGCCCAGCTTGCTGGTGGTCACGCCGCGGGAGGCCAGGTAGCGGGCGGGGGAGCGCTGGTACTGCAGAGAAAGGATCATCGGCCGACCTCCCCGGTCACAGCGGTGGCGGCCGCCGCCAGCCGGCTCCGGGTATGCGTCCCCCAGCTGTGGATCTCCCACCGCCGGCGCTTCGCGTGCCGGTAGAGCGCGGCGTCAGGGTTGACTGCCTGCGGATGGCCGACAAGCTCCAGCCATGCCCGGTCGGAGTGGCTGTCGCCGTATGCGTAGGACTGGCCCAGATCGATGCCGGCAGTCTCGGAGTACTCCTGCAGCCAGGCCGCCCGGGCCTCGTCCACCAGCGGGGGCCGGTCCAGATAGCCGGTCCACACGCCGTCCCTGCTGTGCATCCGGCCGGCGATCACCTCGTCGAACAGCGGCGCCAGCGGCTCGACGAGGATGTCGATGGTGCCTGTGATCAGGACAGTGCGGTGGCCTGCCTCCCGGTGCGCCCGGATCCGCCGGACGGCCTCCGGCATCGTCCGCTGCAGCATGGCCTCGGCGATCGCGTCGTCGACCAGCCGCCGCAACTCGGCTTCGTCCACCCCCTCGTAGCGGCGCATGACGGTGCGGCTGACGTCGCCACGGTCGCGGCGCTCGGCGCGCAGGTAGCGCGGCAGGTTTCGGAGCAGGTCTATGACCTCCCCGGGCCACCGGGAGCGAGGGAGGCTCGCCAACCGCGTCCACAGGTACTGTTCGACGGTGTTGGATGCGACGACCGTGCCTTCGAGGTCGAAGATCGCCGCGGCGTCCTTGGACTCCGGCAGCACGGTGTTGCGTACGGACGCGGAGCGGGGCCGTCCGGAGAACGAGCGCATCAGCTCCGTGACGCTGGGGTAGTGCACCTCCTGCAGGTAGTGCTCCCAGTCGATGGTCGCGGAGTCGAAGCCGTGCTCCTCCCGGCGGCTGGCGGGCAGCGCCCGGTGGAGGGCCAGGGTCCGCCGGTCGTCGTAGATCACCTCGGCCTGGGTGTAGGCCTGGTAGAGGTCGGCGTACTTGCGAAGCACCTCGAGTTCGGACTGGCGGCGGTGCACGTCGCTCTGCCACTTGCGAGTGCGGTCGCTGGCGGGGATGCGCAGCAGCGCCCGCTCGGCGTACTCGACCGCCTTCTCACCGGTGCGGAGCATCCGCATGACCTGGGTGCTGCCGGGGAAGCGCCATGCCGGCACTTGGACGTGCCCGCGCTCGGAGTCTGGCATCGGGTGCCGGCGGAAGTAGTCGTACACGGTCTCGTAGAGCCCGCGGAACGGCAGCGGGTTCCGGGCGCCGGACGAGACGTGGAAGTAGCCCGGTTTCCCGGGCTCCGGGCGGTTTGCGGCGACCGCGAGCGTCGCGTTGACCACCACGTCCACCGGGATCAGGTCTACGACGCTGTCCGGCAGCCCGGGGAACTCCGGCAGGATGCCCCGGCCGTACGCGATGATCAGCGGGTCGGCCATCTTGAACCCGTCGATCCAGCCCGGGTAGGGGTGCCGCAGGGCGCTCTCGACGATCGCGGGACGGACGATCGACAGCGCGTGGCCGGTGTGCGCCCAGAGGTCCTCGGCGGCTCGCTCACCCAGCGCTTTGGTCAAGGTGTAGACGTCCGGCCAGCCCAGGCTCTGCGCCCGGGTGCGGCCGTAGTCGACCAGCCGCCGCTCCACCCAGTCCCTGCGCGCCGGCTCGGCGGCCCGCACCACGGCCTGCGGGCCGGCCTTGCCGTGCTCCTGCTGGGCGTCGGCCATCGCCTTGCGCAGGACCTCGGGGCGGCGCGACGCGGTCTCGACCTCGGCTCGGGCTGCGGCGGCGGCCGCGGCCTCCGCCCGCCAGTCGACGTCGTGGGTGAGCGGCGCCTCGCGGACCACGCCCTTGCGGACGCCGGCGACGTACGCGGTGGAAATGTGCACCACGTGTGGGTCGGAGCCGGACCTGGCGATGGCGTCGTAGAGGTTGACCACGCCGATCACGTTGGTCTGGAACGCCTCGTCGATCGGCGGGTCGAACGAGACGATGGACGCGCTGTGGATGACCGCGTCGAGGTCGCCAGGCAGTTGCGGCCGGCTGCCGTCGCTCAGGTCGCCCTCGACAACGGTGACCCGCTGCCGGAGCGCATCATTAACCGCCTCGTCGCCGACCTGTTCCCGCCAGCGCCGGAAGACCGGCTTGCGGAGCAGTCCGGGCAGCCTCTCGGCGGCGGGCTGGCCGCGGCGCGGCCGGATCAGCAGCGAGATCCTGGTGTCAGGGTAGGCGGACAGCAACTTCTCGAGCAGCGCCTGGCCGAGGAATCCGGTGGCCCCGGTAAGCAACACATGCTGGCCGGCCAGGTGTTTGCGCTGTCTCGCCATCAGCCGCCCTTCGAGTGGTCACAGTGCTGTGCCGAGCCTATGCCG
>CAZMXH010000143.1:0-8184 GCA_964570165.1 uncultured Actinomycetes bacterium | reverse complement strand
CTTCAGCTTCGGCACGTGGAGCAACTACCCGTTCTTCGACAGTGGCGTCGTCGCCGTCCACGGCTACCAAGGGCTGTTCCTGGTCAAGCCGCGGGTTGGTGAGCGGCGGCCGTAAGGCACACGCGCATCGCCGCCGGTGCCCGGCTGGATCGGTTCAGCCGGGCACCGGCGCATCTCGTCAGGGTGTGGCCATCGGTCCCGGCAATGGCGTGGTCGCCTGCGCGCGCTACGGCGACACCTCGGCGGACAGAGCCCTCGTCACGACCTCCACGTAGCGGTCCGGATCCGTCAGCTGGGGCACGTGTCCCGCGCCGTCGATCGTCTCGCAGGTCGCGGTCGGGATGAGGTCCAGGAGCCGGTCGGTGACGGCGACATGCGCCGGCGGACTCGCCGTCCCCCCGGTGAACCGCACGGGCATCGGAAGGGACTTCAGCGCTTCCCGGTCGATGGTGGTGTGGTTCGGGTCGTTGAGCTCGTCGAGGAAGGTCGGCGCGGTCTGCACCATGATCGTCCTCGTCTCGGCCGGGAGGGCGTCCCAGGCGCCTGGCCCGAAGATCATCTCCTCCACGAACTGGCGTGCTGCGCCCTCGTGATCGCCCTCGGCGATGCGCGCTCCGACCGCGGCGACGACGGGTGCAGTCCGCGCGAGGAACTCTTCAGCCGCGGGATCGTCGTCGAGTAGGCCCCACAACGGCGGTTCGTGACAGCACAGGGACCGGAACAGCTCGGGCCGCCGAACGGCCAGCTTCAGCGCGATGGTGCCGCCGGACGAGTTCGCCACCACGTGCGCGGGGGCGAGGTCGAGCGCGCCGAGCAGTGCGGCGAGGTCGTCGCCGTCCTCGTCGTAGCTTCCGGGGCCGGCGGGCCGCTCGCTTCGCGAGTGCCCCCGACGGTCGTAGGCGAGGACCTGGAATCGTTCCGACAGCGTGGGTACCACCTGTTGCCAGACCGTCGCGTCCGCCCACGACCCGTGGACAAGCGCGAGGGGCTCACCGTCCCCGCTCAGCTCGTAGTACAGCCGGGTGCCGTTGACCTGCGCTTCGGGCATTGCCTCCGCCTCCTTCGCGTGCATAACCGGATGACCGCGACGCTACGAAGGCCCGACCGCCCGCATCATCGGGTGATCACCCCATCTATTGACGGGCATCGGCGAAGGAATCACTCAGGTGACGAGGCTGTGGCGCATCGCGAACAGCGCAGCGCCGACGCGCGTCGAGACCCCGCCCTTGGTGTAGATGTGCTCGACGTGATGGCCGGCGGTCCTCTCGGTGATCACCAGCGCGTCGGCGATCTCGCGGTTGGTCTTGCCTTGCGCCACCAGCCGCAGGACTTCGACCTCGCGTTCGGTGAGGCCGGCAGGGTACGCGTGACGCACTTCGGTGGGAGCCGCGCCCGCCGCCTCCAGCACCGCATCCACGGTGAGCTTGTCGAGCGCGCCCGAGCTGACCATCTCCCCGAGAGTGCTTCGGGCCTCGTCGGGGTGCATTGCCGGCCGGTAGGGACGGGCGTGGGTCAACCCGTCGTAGGCGTCCGCAACGGCAAGCACGCGGGCACCGCTGCCGAGCTGCGCCGCGGTCGCCCCGCGGTGGTACCCGGATCCGTCGAGCCTCTCGTGATGCGCGCCGGCCAGCGGTGCGAACGGCGCGAGAGCGGTGGAACGCTCGAGAATCCGCTCGGAGTAGTACGGGTGCAAGCGGACGCGTTCCCACTCCTGGACGCTGAGCGCCTGCGGCTTCTCCCAGATCCCGTTCGGCACGGAGACCCGGCCGAGATCGTGGAGGAACCCGGCCGTCCGGACCTCGGCGACCTCACGCTGCGAGCGCCCGAGGATCGACATGGCGGCACCGGCGAGGTCCGCCACTCGGCTGGAGTGGCCGTACAGGTAGTGGACCTTCAGGTCGACGAACTCGCCGAAGGCGCGCGCCACGTCGTGCAGCTCGGTCGCCGGGATGGTCGCCACCGGTTGCGGCTCAGCGTCGATCACCCGCTCCCAGGCGTCGGGAGCGGCGGCGGTGCGCAGCAGCGCTTCCGGGTCGGCGAGGGCGGCGTCCACCACATCGGGGTCGTAGCCCCAGCCGCGCCGCCGCGTGAGCGCGTCGAACGCCGCCGCCGGGTCGCGCACCTCGGAGATACCGACCAGATCCACGGCGACGCGCACGATGCGCACCGACCGCGCGATGTCCTCTCCGGCCGCCGCGCCTGGAGCGCCGTTGCCGTCCCAGCGCTCCATGAGCTGTCCCAGTGCGCGTGCGATCGTCTGCGGGAGGCGCAGCCGATCGGCCAGGATCGGTGCTCCTTCGCACAGGTTCGCGCCCATGAGCGCCCCCCGCTTCGCGGCAGCGGCGACCGCGGTTGCCCGGAGGCGAGTGCGTTGACTCCGCGGCCGGTCGTCGGCCAGCCGCCGGACGAAGTGGAGCATCAGCTCGGGCGGCTGCGCGGCCGGTCCGAGAACCGGCGCCCAGCTCTGGAAGTGGATCTCGTCGCCGCCGGCCCAGTCCGCGAGGTACGGCGCGACGGCGCTGCAGCCGAGATGCGCGAGCAGCGCGACGTAGTAGACCTCCGAGTACTCCTCCGGCGAGCAGCCCACCCGCTCGGCGAGCTCGAGCGCGGACAGGCAGACCCCGAGTTGGTGCTCCATCGGCTGGCCCGTGCCGAGGTCGGTGGCGAGCGACAGCGGGGCTATCAGTTCCGCAAGGCGGATCTCACCGCTGGGACGGCTCGTCTCCACACAAGCGAGCCTAGCCGCTCGCAGGGATGCTCCCGCCGGTCGCCGCGGCACCCCTGCATGACCACGCAGGGTCTCGACGCATCCCAGAGAAGTGATGCAACTCGCACCTACATTGATGACGGTTGAACACTCATGAGGGGGATCATGCTGTAGTTTGTCGCCTCTGTCCGAATTCGGTATCTGGGGGGTCGTATGACCAGGCGTCTACCTCCGTCGTTGTCGCTGTTCGCCGCTGCTTTGCTGACGGCGACCGCGCTGGCCGCCTGCGGCGGCGACTCCGAAGACGATGCCGAGGGTGTCGCTGACCCCGGCAGCGAGAACGAGCCCGCCGGCGACGACGGCGCCGGTGGCGACGACGAGGGCGGCGGCGAGCTGCGGGTGGCCGCCCTGTTCGCCGGGTCGACCACGGATGCCGACTACAACTCCCTCGGGCTCCAGGCGCTTGAGGCAGCGGAGGCGGAGTTCGGGGCCGATACGGCGTACTCGGAGAACGTCGCGGTTCCAGATGCGGAGCGGGTGATGCGCGAGTACGTGGCTGACGGCTACAACGTCGTGTGGTCGCACGGCAGCCAGTTCTTCGAGGCCACTGCGACGGTCGCCGCGGACGCCACCGACGTCACGTTCATCGGTGAGTTCGACGCCGAGCCGGAGCAGGAGCAGCCGAATGTCTGGGTGATCGACCGCAACTTCCACCTGGGGTTCTACCCGATCGGCACGCTGGCCGGACTGTCGACGACGAGCGGCCAGATCGGCTACATCGGCGGGCTGTCCCTGCCGTTCTCGTACTCCGAGGTCCACGCCATGCAGCAGGCGCTCGACGATCTCGGCTCGGATGCGGAGATCACACCGGTGTGGACGGGCGATTTCAACGACCCGGCCACGGCTCAGCAGACCACATCGCAGCTGATGAACGCCGGCAACGACGTGATCGTCGGGTCGCTGAACCTGGCCATGGTCGGTGCCTTCGAAGCGACGAGCGCGACCGAACCGGGCGAGGTGCTGATCACGGCGAAATACACCGACAAGGAGCAGTTCGATCCCGAGCATTACGCGGGTAGCGTGCTGTACGACTTCGAAGGACCGCTCCTGGACATCCTCAGCGAGATCGACTCGGGCACGACGACTGGGTACTACCCGCTCGGCTTCGACACCGGGGTGACCGTCGAGCCGTCCGACAACGTCGATCCGGAGATCGCCGACCAGGTGACGCAGGTGGCGGAGGACATCGCGTCGGGCGAGATCACCGTGGAGAAGAACGTCGAACCGATCGAGTGAGTCCGGGTCCGGTGTTCCGACTGCGGTTCGGGTGACAACCGATGGCTGAGCAGGCACCATCCGAGCTCGGCACGTCCGATCGGGGACGGCCGGCCGACGCGGGGGAGTCCCTGCTGCACATGGCGGGGATACGCAAGACCTTCGGATCGGTCGTCGCCCTCGATGACGTCGAGTTCTCGGTCGCCGGTGCCGAGATCCACGGCCTGCTCGGTGGCAACGGTGCCGGCAAGACGACGCTGATGAACGTCCTGTACGGGCTCTACCGTCCTGATGCCGGAACGGTGACGATCCAGGGCCAGGAGATCACGGTGCGCGCGCCGCGCGACGCGATCAACCACGGCATCGGGATGGTGCACCAGAACTTCCTGCAGGTCGACAGCTACACCGTCACCGAGAACGTCGTCCTTGGCACCGACCAACCCAGCTTCCCGACGCTGCGGCTCGGCGCCGCGGCGCGGCGAGTGGGCGAGCTGGCCGAACGGTTCGGCCTGTGGGTGGAACCGAACGCTCGGGTCCAGGACCTGTCCGTCGGCATCCGGCAGCGGGTCGAGATCCTCAAGGCCCTGTACCGCGGTGCCAGGCTGCTGGTCCTCGACGAGCCGACGACGAACCTCACGCCGCAGGAGGTCGACTCCCTGTTCGGATCGCTCCGGGCGATTGTGGAGGAGGGCATGAGCGTCGTCTTCATCACGCACAAGATTCGCGAGACGCTCGCGGTCTGCGACCGGATGTCGGTGATGCGTGACGGGCGGCGGGTCGCCACTGTGACGCGTGGCGACGTGGACGGCGACGAGCTGGCCGCGCTTATGGTCGGGGACGAACCCGACGAGGTCGCCGACGAGCCCGACCTGGAGGTCGTGGTCGGTCAGAGCCCGGCCGACGAGCAAGGCGAAGCGAGCAACGTCGAGGCGGACGTGCGAGTCGAGGCCACCGGGCTCCGCGTAGCGAACGACCAGCACGTCGTCGCGGTCCACGACATCGGTCTCTCCATACGCCGAGGGGAGGTTCTCGGTGTCGCAGGAGTGGCCGGCAACGGCCAGGTCGAGCTAGTCGAGGCGCTGGCCGGCGTCCGCCCGGTGGACGCCGGCTCCGTCCGCCTCGACGGCCGTGATCTCGTGGGAGTGCCGACGGCAGGCTGGCTGCGGGCCGGGGTGGTCTATGTGCCGGAAGACCGGAGCCGCGACGGCATCCTGCCGACGTTGTCGGTGGCCGAGAATCTGGTCCTCGGGTCGCAGCGCCACCCCGCGATCAAGCGGAACGGGATCATCGACTGGTCCCAGGTGCGGCGCACGGCGGTCGCCGCCACCGACGCGTACGGGATCCAGACGGCAAGTGTGCGCTCCGCGGCCGGCACGCTGTCCGGTGGCAATATGCAGCGGGTCATCCTCGCCAGGGCGTTCGCTCATGAGCCGTCCTTCCTGCTGCTCCACAATCCGACCCGCGGGCTGGACATCCGGTCCGCCCAGTTCGTGTACGACCAGATTCGGAAGGCGACGGCCGCCGGCTCGTGCGTCCTGTTGGTCACCGAAGACCTCGATGAGCTGATCAAACTCTCCGACCGTGTGCTCGTCATCTACACGGGCAGAATCGTCGGTGAGAGATCACGGGGCGAGTACGACCCGTACGAGATCGGCCGGCTGATGACCGGCGTGACGGGCGCGCCGTGAGCATCGGACACGCGCTCCGGCGGACCGTGACCTCCCGGGCAGCCGTCCGTCCCGTCAGCTATGTGGTGGCTGTCGGGGCATCGTTCCTGCTCACGGGCGCTCTGATCGCGGTGCTGGGGTACGACCCCGTCAGCGCGTTCCGGGCCATCGTGACGACGTCGTTCAAGTCATCGTTCGGCCTGACCGAGACCATCCACAAGTGGGTGCCGATCACCCTCCTGGGGCTGGCGTTCGCGATTCCGTTCCTGTCCAGGAAGTTCAACATCGGCGGCGAAGGTCAGCTGCTCATCGGAGCCACCGCCGCGGCAGCGGTGGGCATCCTGCTGGCCGATCTTCCGATGGCGGCTCTCCTGCCGATGCTCCTCGCCGCCGGGGCCGTAGCCGGCGGATTGTGGGCAGGGATCGCCGCCTGGCTGATGAACAGGTTCGGCGTGAACGAGATCCTTTCCACCGTCCTGCTCAACTTCGCGTCGTTCGGAGTCGTGGACTACATCGCGTCGGAGGTCTGGAGCGATCCGGCGGCGGGTCATCCCACGACGATCCCCGTCGGTGGGGGCGGCTTGTTGCCACGGGTCGGAAACCCGCCGTTGCACGCCGGCGTCCTGCTGTGCCTGGTGGCGGTCATCGCGGTCATCGTCGTCGTGCGGCGGACACCGACCGGATACGAACTGCGCGCGGTCGGGGACAACGCCCGCGCGGCACGCGTCCACGGCGTGCGTACCGGCCGCGTCGCCGCAGGTGCCCTCGTGGTAGGAGGCGTGCTCGCGGGATTCGCCGGCGCGATCGAGGTGGCCGGGATCCACGGCAAGTTGATCGAAGGCATGCAGTCGAACTTCCTGCTGCTCGGCATCATCGTCGCGTTGATCGCGCGCGGCAGCGTGGTCGCGTTGCCGTTCGTCGCCTTCGGCATCGCGGTTCTGGAGGTCGGTGCCAACGCGATGCAGCGGGCCGCGGACGTGCCGGTGGAGATGGTACTGATCGCGGAGGCGTTGATCCTGATCTTCGTCCTGCTCTCGACCGTCGTCGAGAAGCGCGTTGGGAGGACGTGATGGACGGGGCCGTCAGCTTCATGCAGCTGGTCGTCACGGCGATGGTGCCGTTCATCCTGGCCTCGCAGGGGACCATGCTCGCCGGACGGACGGGTGTGTTCAACGTGTCGCAAGAGGGTGTGATGGCCCTCGGTGCCGCGGTGACATTCCTGGTGACACTGAAGCTGGGCTCGCCGGTTGCCGGGCTCGCGGCCGCGGCGGTGGTCGGTGCGTTCTTCGGGCTGCTGCTGGCGGTCGCTACCACCCAGCTGCGCCTGGACCAGTTCGTCGTCGGTCTCGCGCTGTTCTTCGCCGGCATCGGGCTGGCGACGTTGCTGTACAAGGTCGTGGTCGGCGTCACGATGACTCCACCGTTGGTGCCGACCTTGTCGGATCTACGGATCCCGCTGTTGTCGGACATCCCGCTGGTCGGCCCGGTCCTCTTCGAGCAGGACGCGATGGCCTACGGCGCGTTTCTCGTCTCAGGGCTGCTCTACTGGCTGCTGTACCGGACCAACCTCGGGCTGAAGCTCCGGTCGGTCGGGGAGAACCCCAGATCCGCCGACAGCCTGGGGGTCTCAGTGGCTTCCAACCGGCTATGGACGACTGTCGCGGGCACCGCCTTGATCGCGCTTGGCGGGGCGTACCTACCGCTGGTGTACACCGGAACCTATACCGACGGAATCGTCGGCGGCCGCGGATGGCTGGCCATCGCTCTGACGTTCCTCGGGGGTTGGCGGCCGCAGTTCATCGTGCTCGGCGCGGCCTTCTTCGCGGGGATGGAGGTCCTCGCGCTGCGCGCCCAGGTCGACGGCATCGGCATCCCGTACCAGTTCGTCGGCATGCTGCCGTTCGTCGCCACACTCGTCGTGATGATGTTCGCGTTCCGCTGGACGCGCCAGCCGGCGTTCCTCGGACGCAACTACGACCGGGAGAGCCGACTCTGACGTCGCCTCTCAGAGTCGGCGATGAGGTCGCCGATTCCTGTCCCAAGGCCGCCTGTCGAGAGCGTGAGCGGGCAGTCTTGGCCACCGCCCTGATACCGGGTCCGCTCCTGAATACCCAGATCGTCGCTACTCGCGAGTAGGACAGCCGATGGCGCCGGTTTGAGTATTCAGGAGCGGATCGAGTATCAACGACGTCACAGGCGAACGCGGATCAACCAGCATTTAGGGGACTGGCAGAGCAAAGATCAGGCGAAGGACTCCAGGTAACGCAGCGCGGCCTGTTCGTCGATCACCTCGGCGTACTTGGCCTGCAGGTCGAACAGGTTCGCCTCGTGCGGGCCGGGGTCGCGGTCGGCCACGGCGTCCCGCACGACCAGCGGGACGAACCCGTGCTGGCAGGCGTCCACGGCCGTCGCCCGTACGCAGCCGCTGGTGCTCACCCCCGCGATCACGGTCGTGTCCACGCCCAGCGAGGTCAGCGTCGAAGCCAGCGACGTGCCGAAGAAGCCGCTCGCGTACTGCTTGACCACCACCGGCTC
>CAZMXH010000142.1:0-8190 GCA_964570165.1 uncultured Actinomycetes bacterium | reverse complement strand
GGAAGTCGAAGAAGGCCAGCAGGTTGCCGTTGCCGATGTCGAAGAAGAAGTGGTTCGAGCCTCTGTAGTCCCTGTTCTCGAAGATCTCGGTGAGGGGAAAGCCGAGGATCTCCTGATAGAAGCGGACGGTGCGCTCCACGTCCGAGGACAGCAGCGCCACGTGGTGCAGCCCGCGCGCGCTGCTCGGCGGGCGGTGCTCGGCCACGTAGCGGTCGCGTATCCGCTGCCGCTCGGCCTCGATCCGCTCCAGGTCGATGGCTGCCATTCGCGCCTCTCCTTAGATCCTGAAGAACAGGTTGCAGAAGCGGTTCAACGACTCCCGGTTGCCACGGTACGTACCCGCGTTGGTGCGGCCGTATGCGGTGAGAACGAAGCTAGCAGGGTCGAACTCGATGACGTCGGCCACGCCGTCGAGGCTGCCCGGGGTGAACGTGATTCCCTCTCCGCTGACATCGGCCCGGGTGGCACCCTCGTGCGGGCCGGACGTGATCCGGATGCCCACGCTGAACGGATCCACACCGGAGACCTCGCAGGTGTACTGCCACAGGATGAAGCACAGCGGGACGAGCAGGTCGGCGGCTTCCCCTTCCAGCCCGTGGCCGCGGCCGGTGCCCTCCCGGATGTCCCACGAGTGAACCGAGTAGTCCACCACCTGGAAGATGGGGTAGAAGGCGGCCGGCAGCGGCCCCATGTACTTGTGCGGGACCATCAGGCTCGACCATTCGTCGTCGGTGAGCTCGGTGGCGATGCCCAGCATCTTGTCCCTGTCGGCGCGCAACCGGTCGAGCAGTTCACGCTGCGGGACGCTGCGCAGTTCCAGGGCGCCCTCGTTGACGTATTTCGCCATGTCGGTCAGGCCAAGCGGGTCCGGCATGGTTCCCTTGCCGCGGGCGGCGTCGAACGATCGGAAGTAGGTCTCGGTCGTGTCGACGAGGTGACCGATCACGTCCCGAACCTGCCAATGTCCCGCGCCTGTGGGCGCGTCCCACATCGTGGGGTCGTCCGCAAGCGCCAGCATCGCGTCGGACTCCCGGCGCCAGACCCGGTCGATGTTCGACCTGCTTGCCGATTCCAGGAAGTTCCAGCTCATCGTTCTCCTCCTCGTGGAGCAACGGGGTGGTAGGCCTGGTCCAGCAGGTCGCGGAACCAGGATGGATCGTGGCCGCCGACGGTCTTCGCGGCCTCATGGGCCGCCTCGTCCAGCCGGTCAGCCGGCAGCCCGAGCGTCGCGAGACCGGTCGGCGCGCCGACCGAGCGTGCGAAGTCCGCCAGCGTCGCGGGGACGCGGCCGGAGTCGGCGCCGTCTAGCCCGAGCGCCGCTGCCAGGGACGTGATGTCCAGGTCCGGATCCCTGGCCACCGTGTGCGGCAGCAACGCCGCGTGCACGTCGGCGTGCACCAGGCGGTAGCTGCCGCCCAGCACGTGGCACAACCGGTGGTGTAGTCCGGTCCCGGTGGCGGAGAGTGCCGACCCGGCCAGCCAGGACGCCCACAGCAGGTCGCCGCGCGCGGCAAGGTCGTGTGGATGGTCCACGGCTGTCGGCAGCGCGCGGCTGATCAGGCGGACGGCTTCGGCGGCGTACATCATGGCGAGCGGGTCGTACGCGCGCCCGGACAGCGCCGCCACGGCATGCGCGAGCGCATTGCAGCCGCTGGCGGCGCTCGTCCTCGCGGGCAGGCCGGTGCTGAGCGTGGGGTCGTAGATGATCGTTGAGGGGCGGGCGCGCTCGTCGGACGCGGTCCGCTTGCGCTCGCCTGTGATGCCGTAGACCGCTGTGGCCTCCGAGCCGGCGTACGTGGTTGGGACGGCCACGATGGCCAGATCCAGTTCCACGGCTACCGCCTTGGCGAGGCCGGTCGCCGACCCCCCTCCGATGCAGCACAGACCGTCGGCGCCCGCGGCCTTGGCGCGGGCCACGGCATCGGCGGCGAGCGCCTCGGGGACGTGCTGCGCGACGCGCCGTACCCGGCCAGCGCAGGCACGGCCGAGCAAGTCCGCCACCCGGTCGCCGGCGGCCCCGGCCGCCCCGCCCGCGATCACCAGGACGTTGCGAAGCCCCAGCCTCGCGCACTCCGAGGGAACCCGGTCGATGCTGCCGGGAGCCAGCACGATCCGGGCCGCTGGAGCGTCGTGCTCGAAGTCCCTCACCACATGTCAGCCTTGTCGGATCCGCCTAGACGGTCCATCCCCCATCTGAGGGGGGCGCGCGGCTGCCCGGCAGAGCGTAGGTTGTGGGCATGGCA
Source organism: uncultured Actinomycetes bacterium (assembly GCA_964570165.1). Lineage (GTDB taxonomy): Bacteria > Actinomycetota > Actinomycetes > Jiangellales > Jiangellaceae > JBMCTR01. The sequence goes on along the minus strand of CAZMXH010000142.1, from coordinate 5,947 downwards.
ATCGCTCCGTCGGTGCTGCGGACGACAAGCCGCTTCCAGGAGCGCATCGAGCGGCTGTGCCGTGCGGACCTCGAGGTGCGACCGCTGCTCCGCGTGCTCGCCGGCGAGCTGCGGATTGCGGTTCCCCATGACGGGCTGCTGCTGCTGCGCACCGACCCGACGACGGTGCTGCCGACCGACGGCGTGGTGGTGGCCATCCCGCCGGCGATGTGCAAGCCGTTCTGGGACAACGAGCTACTGGACGACGACTACAACAAGTTCGTCGAGCTGGCGCGCAGGGAGCCACCCGTAGCGACGCTCCGGGAGGCGACGGGAGGCGAACTCGACCGCAGCCGGCGGTACGCCGCCATGTACCAGCCACTGGGAATCAGCGACGAGCTGCGAGCGAGCCTCACGGCACGGGACGGATCCTGCTGGGGCATCGTCCAACTGGTAAGGACCGGCGGTGCGACGTTTACCAGGCCGGAGGTCGACAGGGTGGCGGCGGTGACGCCAGTCCTCGCGGCAGCCCTGCGGGCGAGGTTCGCGCTGGCCGCCCCGGCAGCATCACCGCAGCGTGGCCCCGCCCTTGTCATCCTGGACAAGGCCGGGGATATCCGGTCGATCACGGCGGAGGCCAAGCAGCGGCTCGCCGAACTGACGCGCGGCAGCGCGACCGGCATGGAGCCGGTGCCGGAGCCGGTCTACGTGGTCGCCGCCCGGGCGCGCGCGGCGCGGGCGGGGCGGGCAGCGGAGCCCGCGTACGCCCAGGTGAGGACGGTGAGCCAGGGCTGGCTACACCTGCACGCCACCTGCCTCGATGAGCCGGACGCCGCCGCCGACTCGGTTGCCGTGGTGATCACACCGGCGCAGCCGCCGGACCTGATGCCACTCCTCGCCCTCGGCTACCGGCTTACCCAGCGCGAGCAGGATGTCCTGCAGTTCCTGGCAAGGGGGATGTCGACCGCGGAGATGACCCAGCAACTCGGCATCTCACCGCACACGGTGCGCGACCACATCAAGTCGTTGTTCGGCAAGGTCGGAGTCAGCAGCCGGGCGGAACTGGTGGCCCGCATCTTCGCCGAGCACTACTTCGACCGGCTGGAGGCCGACGTCGACCGTCCTTCCTGACCGTGCTTCACCGTCGGGGTGGATCCGGTGACGCACGACAGTCACCGGGATCACCCCGATCACCTCGCGGTCGCGTCAGGACCAGACGCGAGAGGTGTTCACCGGCCGCGGTCGGTCGGTTATCCACCGCGCCATGCCGCCGCTTTCGATGACGCGGCGCTGCACGGTCTTGATCTCAGCGGTTGGCACCTGTCGTACGACCTTCCAGGTGCTACCGCCGCTGGGGTTCTCGAAGACGGTGACGGGACCGTCCACCGTCGCGCGGGACGCGGTGACGATCTCTTCGTCGCCATCGATGAGGTGGATCCTGAACTGCGGCACGTACCCTCCTGCTCCCGGCTCAGCTTGGCCGCCACACTCTACCGAAGCGTCAGGTTTCGTGCCTAGCGTTGCCGCGGTGGCGCCGTCACCAATAGTGACTCCGGTGCCCGACTCTTACGTGAGGGTAGGATGACTTCTTTCGCCCAGAGCACAGTCCGCGAGGTTCTTCCGTGTCGTTGCAGCACATGCAGATCGGTGAGGTCGCCGAACGTACCGGCCTGTCGCTGCGCGCCATCCGGTACTACGAAGAGGTCGGTCTGGTGCGCCCGTCCGCGCGCACCACAGGAGGGTTCCGGCTCTACACCGAACCGGACGTGGCCCGGCTGAACCTGGTCAAGCGAATGAAGCCGTTGGGCTTCTCGCTGGATGAGACCCGTGACCTGCTGGCTGCGCTGGATGCCCTCGACCGGACGGATAACCCCAGGCGCAGCGATCTCGTGAAGCGGTTGGAGACCTACTGTTCGTCGGCGGAGGAGCGGTGCGCCGAGTTGCGTGATCAGCTGACGACCGCCGAGGCGTTCTCGGCGGACCTGCGAACGGAGATCTCGAGGCTGCGCCGACGTGCAGAGCGGCCCGGATGAGCCCGCGAATGTGATCCGAGGGGGGCGCCTAGCGGGTCGTGACGGCCATCGTGTCGAGGGGCAACTCGACCCATGTCGTCCCGGGGGCAAGGAGCAGCGGGTCGCCGTCCTCCGTGGTGAACTCGAACGGCTCGTTGGGCGCCCCCTTGGACCACTGACCGGTCACCACAGCATCGCCGGTGAACAACTGCAGCGATCCGGAGGCGTCCACCAGGTCGAGGACCGTCATGTCGGCGCCCGCCTGCGGGAAGCTCCAGTCCCGTGCGGCCCGCAGCACGATCACGTTGTCGGCAGCCACCTGTTCGCCGGACTCCAGGATGTGGTCCGACCAGTCCTCCGAGCGAAGCCAGCGGCCGAGTGAAGCGTCGTACGTCCACGTGGTCGTGGACGACCCGCCGTACCCGATTGTCACCTCGGACGCCGCCGAGCCGGCCTGCTGCGGGGTGGAGCCTTGCGGGCCGTCGGCGTAGTCGAAGAACGGCTCGGGCGGCGCGGTCCGCTCACTCAACGCGATCAACTCATCGGCCTGGGCGAACACATGGTTGGGCGCGGTCCGGGTCTCGTCCAGGCGGTAGGTGCCCTTTGGAACGCGCAGCGTCCCAAGGTTGGCCACGTCAGCGGCGGCGTCGATGTAGTCGAGGACCCACTGCTGAGCCATGGTGTTGGCGAGGATGCCGCCGGTAGGCCCCGCGACGGGAGCGTCCATCGGTCGCAGCGAGCGCACCGGCCCGGCCTCGTCGGGCAGCACCGAGTGGAAGATCGCCGCCAGCCGGGTGGTTGCTCCGGTGATCGGCTCGACGAAGACGATGTCCGCATCCCCCAGACCCCGGTGCGGGTGCGCGTCAGGGGTGTTCGAGATCTTGACGACGACAGCGGGGTGGTCGAGGTCGGCGGTCGTCAGCAGCCCTGTCAGCGGCGCCGGGCGACCAGGCTCCTCGTCCGGTGTAGGGCTGTTCCGGCCTGGTGCGGCTGTGGAAGCCGGGGCATGGCGTGGCGCCCCTACTGTCTTCGCGTCGTCTGTCCCGGCACCGGCCGTGGCGTTGACCTGCCAGAGCGCGAGGATCCCGGCGATGAGGGCGAGCAGCAGCGCGACGCCGGCCATCCACATCTCACGCCCGGGGCCGTTACGCCGTCGCAACCGGCGCCGGCCATGGCGGCCTCGGCTCGATGCAGGGCGGGACACGGCCCCCATTCTCGCCGACTGCGTGTTGCGGCAACCGTAGGCCCGCGGCAGCAGGCGATCACCGGGGTGTTATGTGGGTGCCTGCCTCCCTGGCTCGGCGGTACGAGCGCTCGATCTCGGCCTCTGCGTCGGCTCGCCCCGCCCACGACGGGTCTTCGACCGACTTGCCGGGCTCGAGATCCTTGTAGACCTCGAAGAAGTGCTGTATTTCCATCCGCTCGAACTCGGGGATGTCGCTGAGGTCATTGACGCCCTGGTGGCGCACGTCGCCTGCCGGCAGGCAAAGGATCTTGTCATCGCCGCCTGCCTCGTCGATCATGCGGAACATGCCGATGGCCCGGCACCGGATCAGGCACCCCGGAAACGTCGGCTCGTCGATGAGGACCAACGCGTCGAGCGGGTCGCCGTCCTCGCCGAGAGTGTTCTCGACGAAACCGTAGTCGGCCGGGTACCTCGTCGCGGTGAACAGGCGCCGGTCCAGCTTGATCCGGCCGGTCTCGTGGTCGAGCTCGTACTTGTTCCTGCTACCTGCCGGTATTTCGATGGTGACATCGAACTCCACTGATCGCCTCCTCGGCCGTAGCGGGCTGCGCGGTCGCGGCTCGGCCGCAAGGTCTCCCGACCCCTTCGGCCTCGGTTCCCATCCTGGCAGGTCATCGAGGCGCGGGCCGGCCGTACTCGGGCGGCGGGTTCGCGCGTACGGTGTCGGACTGTGAGACGTACCGTCGTGGCCGTCATCTCCGTGGTCAGCCTGGCCACGGCGGCCGCGGTGGCCGCGCTCGCGGTGTATCTGGTGACCGGCAACCCGTTCGCCGAACCGCCCCCCGCCCCGACCGTCACGCCGATGCCGACGGCCACCTCGACGCCGCCGCCCACGGTGCTGACTGCCTCGACCGCACGAACGGTGCCGCTGGCGGATGAGGTCGCGGCAGCCCTCGAAGGCCCGTTGACATCCGGCGAGCTGGGGGGACGGACCGGCGTGGCTGTCGCCGATCTGTCCACCGGTGAGGTGTTGTACGAGCGGGACGCCACCACCGCGATGACGCCCGCGAGCACGTTGAAGCTGCTCACGGCGGTGGCTGCGTTGGACGTTCTGGGTCCGGACCGGCGATTCCAGACCCGTGTGCTGGAGGGGCAGGCGCCCGGCGAGATCGTCTTGGTCGGTGGCGGCGATCCGATGCTCACGACCGAAAAGCCCCGGATGTCGCGGCCGACGCTGCTGTCAGAACTCGCCGACCGCACCGCCGCGGCGTTGGCCGAGCAGGGCACCACCGCGGTGCGGCTCGCCGTCGATACCTCGCTGTTCTCCGGGCCGGCGGTGAATCCCGCGTGGGAGCCCCGATATGTCCCGGGCGGGGTGGTGGCGCCGGTGTCCGCGCTGGCGGTGGACGGCGGGCGGAAGACGCCCGGGCTGCGGGAACGGTCGCCGGATCCGGCCCTGGCGGCGGGTGCCGAGTTCGCGAAGCTGCTCGAGGAGCGTGACATCCGGGTCGACGGCAAGCCGACACGGACGTCTGCGGAGCCGGATTCGCCAGAGATCGCGTCGATCGCGTCGGCGCCGTTGGTGGATGTCGTGGAGCACCTGATCGCCACGAGTGACAACGACGCGGCCGAGGTCGTACTCCGGCACATCGCGCTGGGTCTAGGGCGACCGGGCAGCGCGGAGGAGGCGACCGCTGCCGTCGTCGACGTGCTCGAGGGTCTCGGCGTGGACACCTCAGGCTTGACGGTTCTGGACGGCAGCGGGCTCGCCCGGGGAAGCTCCGTCCCGCCGCGCACGCTTGTCGAAGTGCTGGTCCTCGCCGCCTCACCGGACCACGCTGAGTTGCGCGCCGTGCTGACCGGGTTGCCCGTTGCGTCGTGGAACGGGACGCTCGATGATCGGATCGAAGAAGCGGCAGGTCTGGTGCGAGCCAAGACGGGGACGCTCAGCGGGGTTCACACTCTGGCCGGCGTCGCCGAGAGAGAAGGCGGCGGTTTCGCGTTCGCCGTCCTTGCCGACGACGCACCGGACGCTGTCGCGGCGAGGGCGGCGCTCGACGACATGGCGGCGGCGCTGGCACGTTGTAGTTGTGTTCGCGATGCTGCCACGCCGCCCCCTGAGCCGTCCGTTGAGCCGCTCAAAGGGCGGTCGCCTGAGCCGGTGGCTGAGAACCTGGCCTCCGGCTGACGTAGCGTGAGGCTATGACGAATGAGCAGGCACGGGCCGACATGATCGACTGGGATCTCGCCGTGTCGACGGCGCGCCGGCTGACAAGGCCCGGGCCCAGAGTGACTATTACCGAGGCCCGCGAGGTCGTCGGCGACATCCGCCGGTTCGCCGAGGCGGCCGAGGCGCCCGTACGCGAGTTCACCGGGCTCGACGGCTCGGCGGGCGACGCGCCGGTCATCGTGGTCGACCGCGGCGGGTGGGTGCAGGCGAACGCCGACGGGATGCGGGAGCTGATCTCGCCCTTGATCCACAAGTTGCGCGGCGAGCGTGCGGGAACCGGCCCGATGGACCAGGTGGGGCCGAAGCTGACCGGGCTCGAGACGGGCGCGCTGCTTGCCTTCCTGTCCGGCAAGGTGCTCGGCCAGTTCGACCCGTTCTGGTCCGACGGCGGTGGGCGGATGGGGCGGCTGTTGCTGGTGGCGCCGAACGTGGTCCACGTCGAGCGGGAGTTGCGCGCCGAGCCCAAGGACTTCCGGATGTGGGTCTGCCTGCACGAGGAGACCCACCGGGTGCAGTTCACCGCCGTGCCGTGGCTGCGCG
>CAZMXH010000141.1:0-8248 GCA_964570165.1 uncultured Actinomycetes bacterium | reverse complement strand
CCTGACCACGGACCTGACCACGGAGGCATTGGCATGAGCACCGGCACCTCGACCCTCGCCGACCGCTACGCGGCCCAGCGCAGCCGAGTCGGCCGGATCGCCGCGATGAGCAGAGCGGAGATGCTCCTCCTCTGGCGCAACAAGACTGCGATGTTCACGGCGCTCGCCCTGCCGCTGCTGATGGTGGCCGTCTCGCTCACGGTAGGGGTAGACGAGGAGGTGGCGGGCAGCGCCGGAGTGTTCCTGCTCACGACGCTGACCGCGTTCCTGCTGCTGTTCGTTGCCTACTACAACGTCGTGGCGGCGTACGTCGCCCGGCGCGAGGAACTGGTGCTGAAGCGGCTGCGCACCAGCGAGGCCACGGATGCCGAGGTCCTGCTTGCCACCGCGGTCCCGTCCGTGACGCTCGTCATAGCGCAGGTGCTGCTCGCTACCGCCGCGGCCGCAGCGCTGTTCGACCTGGCCGCTCCGGTGAACCCGGTGCTGATCCTGGTCGGCGTGCTCGGCGGCGCTGGCGCGTTCGTGCTACTCGCGGCCGTCAGCACCGCATTCACGAGGAACGTCGAGATGGCGCAGGTGACGACGCTGCCGGTGCTGCTCGTCAACGCCGCCTTCGCGGGGCTGGCGTTCCCGGTGGACATGCTGCCGGACGTCCTCGCCACGGCGGCCCGGTTGCTGCCGCTCACCGCCGTAGTCGAGTTGCTTCAACTCGGCACCCAAGGCGCGGTGGCAACCGCCGCGGCCCTTTCCTCCGGCGAGACGTTCGTCGAGGCCGCCGTGCCCACGGGAGTACTGCTGGCCTGGATACTGGTAGGGATCTACGGCATACGGCGGTGGTTCCGATGGGAGCCGCGAGTCTGATCGAAGGCGGGAGTCGCGCTGTGACGGGCGTGTGGCGGGTACGTAGCGACCCGGAGCGGTTCGACCTGTACACCCGCGGGTCGCTCTACTTCCTGTCCGCGATGGAGCCGGTACTCGCTGTCAACCTCGTCGGCGCGGTCCGTGCCCCTACGCCCTCGGCGCTGCTGGCTGCCGCCATCGGCTTCGCGCTGCTGCACGCGGCGCTCTGCATCCTGCTGGTGCGGGCCGGCATCCGGCACCTCGTCGACGGGGGCCCGCGCCCGGACAGGCTTCGGATCGCGGCGGGACTCGTCACCCTGGCCGGCATGGTGCCGATCGCGGTGTGGCCGCAGCGGCTGCCTCTCGCCGGCGCCGACGGACCCGGCCCGGGCTACTTTGCGCTCCTCGGCTTGGTCAGCTTCTACGTGGCCGCGCTGATCGCCGGAATGTCCAAGCGGTCGGTGATGCTCGTCGTCAGCGCGGCGCTCGGCGCCGTCGTCGGCGTGCTCGCCGCTGCCGCTCCGCAGAACAACGCTGCGCTGGTGACGGGGAGCGCCTGGGCGGGTGCGGCCGCGGGAATCGTCGTGTCATACCGCCTCTCGGTGTGGATGCTTACCGTGGTTTGGGAGCTCGACCGGTCGCGTCAGACCCAGGCCCGGCTGGCCGTCGCGGAGGAGCGGCTGCGCTTCGCCCGCGACCTGCACGACGTCCTGGGGCGAAACCTGTCAGCCATCGCGGTCAAGACCGAGTTGGCGGCCCAGCTCACGCGGCGCGGCAAGCCCGAGGCGGTAGACCAGATGATGGAGGTGCACCGGATCGCCGAGGACTCGCTCAAGGAGGTCCGCGACGTCGTCAGGGGCTACCGCACGATCGACCTGGACGCCGAGCTCGCCGGGTCGAGGTCCGTCCTCGAGGCCGCGGGGGTGAAGTGCCGGATAGTCGGCCACGCTGCGGGGCTGGACGAGCAGACGCAGGTGGTGCTCGGTTGGGTCGTACGGGAAGGAACGACGAACGTGCTCCGGCACAGCAACGCCTCGAGCTGCACAATCCGGCTGCACCGGGAAGGCGGTGCGGTCACGTTGACCATGGAAAACGACGGCGTCCGCGGCGTTTCCGACGGCGGTGGCGGCGGCAGCGGCCTGGTCGGCCTTTCCGAGCGGCTGTCGAACGCCGGAGGAACGCTCGGCGGCGGTCAGCGGCCGTCCGGTCGTTATGCTCTCGAGGCCCGTCTGCCGCTGCCGGCCGGGACGGCGCCATGAGCGGCACCGCACCGATCCGGCTGCTGCTCGCGGAGGACGAGCACCTGATACGCGGTGCGCTCGCCGCGCTGCTGGCGCTGGAGGAGGACATGGAGCTGGTGGCGGAGGCGGCGTCCGGCGACGAGGCCCTGGCCATGGCCCGCAAGCACCGGCCGGACGTGGCGCTCCTAGATCTGCAGATGCCGGGTATGGACGGGATCGCGGTGGCGGAGGCGCTCGCGACCGAGGTGCCCGAGTGCCGCGCGATGATCGTCACGAGCCATGGGCGAGCGGGATACCTCAAGCGATCACTAGCCGTCGGCGTGCGGGGGTTTCTCCCGAAGACGGTCACTGCGAAGGTCCTCGCGGAGGCCGTCCGCTCGGTCCACCGTGGCGGGCGGTACGTGGACCCGGAACTTGCGGCCGAGGCCATCAGCGCGGGCGACAGCCCGCTCACCCCGCGCGAGGCCGACATCCTGGAACTGGCCGCGGACGGCGCGTCGGTCGAGGAGATTGCCCAGCGAGTTGCCCTCTCGCCGGGAACGGTGCGCAACCACCTGTCGTCCGCCGGCCAGAAGCTGGGCACGTCGAACCGCTACGAGTCCGTGCAGGTGGCTCGCCGGCACGGCTGGATCTGAGGGTGCCCCAGCCTGCCGCATCCGGGGGTACCCCGTCCCGCCTGCCGAGCGGATCAGGTGACCAACCCGCCGGTAACAAGCTGGTTCACACCACTGATCGTTCGGGGTTCACATAGTGAGACGTGATCAGGCGGACTGGCCACGCTCCATCGCGCCGCTTAGTCACCTGATCTCGCCGAAGGCGCCGATCAGGTGACCCTACGACGAGCCGGGTGAGCCTGGCACGGGAGTGCGAGTGAGCCATTGGCGGAAGGTGCGGCGCGGGTGGCGCGCGACCACCGACCCGGAGCGGACCTCGCCCTTGACCCGCAGCATCGGCGCTCCGGGGTCCGGCCGACCGAGGACCTTATTGGTGATGCTCCCGCTGCCGGACGCCACGTTGTCCATGTCGACTCCCCAGCCATGCGGCACGATCAGGCGGATCGTGCCCGACTTGGCGGTGGCGTGCACCTCGACCTCGGGGTGGTGGCACACCGCCGCGGTGAAGTCCAGCGTGATCGATCCGGACGAGCATTCGGCGACGATGCGCGAAGGCACCACCCAGTAGCCGGCCTTGCGGCGGGTGCCGCTCGTCGTCCGCAGCTCGAGCCGACCAGGGTCGACGTCCGGCCCAGGAGGCAGGTCCGCCACCGCAGCGTCCAGCGCGGCGCGTGTCCGGGCGGAGTAGACCGCCGTCAGGCGCGCGTCCAGCTCGTCGAGGCCGAGCCGCCCGTCGGCGACCGCGGACCGCACCCGCTCGGCCACGGCCTCCCGCTCCGCGTCGGAGGCTCGGCCGCTACCGCTCATGCCCGGTGCGCTCGCACTAGGCGATCCGCCGTTCGGGTCGCCCTGCACGGCTGGCCGCCGGTCCGCCGCTAGGCGCTTGGCAGCACGGCTGAGGCGGTCGTACCCATCGCTGAACTTGCGTGCGTCGGTCATGCGGCCCACTCCCTTATCGCGCGCCTGGACGGGCTCCATGGCCCCGCTGGCTGTCACGATTATCGACCAGGTAGGCGGGCTTCAGCTACGCCGGACCGCCTGGGCGCGGATCTCGATCTGGATGTGCTGCGAGACAAGCCAGCCACCGCGCTCGAGGGCGACGTTCCACTCCATGCCGTATTCTTCGCGATCGATCTCGCCAGTGGCGGTGAGCGCCAGCCGTTCACCGCCCCACGGGTCCGATGTGACGCCGTCGAGGGACACGTCGAGCTGAATCGGACGCGTGATGCCGCGGATGGTGAGGTCGCCGATGGCCGTGAAGCCCTCGTGGCTTCTCCTCCGTCGTCGCATCACGCCGTTGACCACCGTCCACTTCGGCCCGGAATCGCCGGGAATCAGCGAACGCGAGACGTAGGTCATCTCCGGGTGGCGCTCCACGTCGAGAAAGTCCCCGCTGCGCAGGTGGGCGTCCCGTTCCGCCGTACCCGTCGTGATGCTCGCCGTAGCGATCCTCGCGCGGGCCGTGGATCGCAGTGGATCCTCGGCGACGTCCACCGTCGCGTCAAACTCCTCGAATCGTCCCCTGACCTGGGTCACCATGAGATGACGAGCGACGAACCCGATCGTCGTGTGCTGCACATCGATGTCGAAGGTGCCCGGTGATGGAATTGTGAGGCCGTTCCAACTGCGGACGTTGAGCGGCGCGGTCATGCTTCTCCCCGTGTGACGCGTAAACCCCCGTCGGGTCGCACGCTAACCACGCAATCTTCCCGGCCGCAATCAAATCTCACAGAACGAAACTGGCACCGGTGATCGCCTTACCAGCCGCCGCGCCGGGCGGCAACGGGGCTACATGCTGGCGATCTGGATCAGGTTCCCGCACGTGTCGTCAAGCACCGCGGTGGTGACGCCTCCCATCTCGAGCGGCTGCTGCGTGAACGTGACGCCGCGGTCCTGCAACCGCTTGAACTCAGCGTTCACGTCATCCACCGCGAACGACGCGGCCGGGATGCCGTCCTCGCGCAGCGCCTGCTTGAACGGCACGACCGCCGGGTGCCCCTCCGGTTCGAGCAGCAGCTGGGGACCGTCCGGCTCGTCCCGCGAGACGACCGTCAGCCACCGGTTGCCTTCGCCCACCGGGAGATCGGTCTTCGTCGCGAAGCCGAGCACTTCGGTGTAGAAGGCGAGGGCCTTGTCCTGGTCGTCGACATAGACGTTGGTGAGGTGGATTCGCATGAGATGTCCCTATCCTTCCGTTCGGTCCGTGCGCCGCCACCGCCGCGCGATGGCGTCCAACGGGGACGTGTCGAGGTAGTGGAACTTGTACCGGCCACGGCGTTCGGTCCTCACCAGCCCGGCCGACTCCAGCACCTCCAGGTGCTGCGAGACCGCCTGCCGGGACGAGGTGAGCCCGTGCTTCATGGCCAGCCGGGTACAGATCTCGAACAGGGTCTGCTCGTCGCGGTCGGTGAGCTCGTCCAAGATGGCCCGTCGGGTCGGATCGGCCAGCGCCTTGTACACGTCGCCCATTGCCGGCCACAATAGGCAAGCAACGACTTGCATGTCAACCGCTCGCGTCGTGCGCGCATCCACGCTGCCCGGGCAGGCCACCTGCACGACCGAACCGGCCCGACGGCGGCAGGTTGGTGACGATCATCGAGGTGGAAGAGGCACTACCGCAGACTCACCCCGCCCGCACGGGCAACCGAAGGGGGTCAGCGTGCCGATGCCGCGTCCGGCGCCGCGTTCCTGATACGCTCCCAGCGACCGACGTCCTTTAAGTCCCGTCCCGTGAGGCGGGGAAGGAGGTCCCTAGCCGCGCATGTCTGCACCGGTTCCTACACCGGGGGCGAGCGCTCGCGACCTGACGACCGCTCGCGCCATCCTCGACGACGGCGACATATCCCGGGCACTGACCCGGATGGCTCATGAGATCGTCGAGCGTAACAAGGGCACCGCCGACCTGGTGCTCCTCGGCATCCCGACCCGGGGCGTACCGCTCGCCCGACGGCTGGCCTCGCTCATCGCGGCGGCCGAGGACGGCGAGATCCCAGTCGGGTCGCTGGACGTCACGATGTACCGCGACGACCTGCGGATGCGGCCCGCCCGTGCCCTGGAGCACACCGACATCCCGGCCGGCGGCGTGGATGGCAAGGTCGTCGTGCTGGTCGACGACGTGCTGTTCTCCGGCCGGACGGTGCGCGCCGCCCTGACCGCCCTGGACGACATCGGGCGGCCGCGGGCGGTCCGGCTGGCGGTGCTCGTCGACCGCGGCCACCGCGAGCTGCCCATCCGCGCCGACCACGTCGGCAAGAACATCCCGACCTCCCTGCGCGAGCGGGTCACCGTCCTGGTCGACGAGATCGACGGCCGGGACGCCGTGCTGCTCGGAACGGAGGACTCCCGATGATGCGCCATCTGCTCTCCACGGGAGATCTCACTCGCGAGGACGCGACCCTGTTGCTCGACACCACCGCCGAGATGGCGCAGCTGACCGAGGGCCGCTCGGTGAAGAAGCTGCCCACGCTGCGTGGCCGGACGGTGGTGAACCTGTTCTTCGAGGACTCCACCAGGACGCGGACGTCGTTCGAGCTGGCCGCCAAGCGCCTGTCCGCCGACGTGGTCAGCTTCGCGGCGAAGGGCTCCAGCGTGTCCAAGGGGGAAAGCCTCAAGGACACCGCGCTGACGCTGGCGGCGATGGGAGCCGACGGCGTCGTGGTGCGGCACTGGGCCAGCGGCGCCCCGCACCGGCTCGCGAACTCCGGCTGGATCGATGCGAGCATCGTGAACGCGGGCGACGGCACCCACGAGCACCCGACGCAGGCGCTGCTCGACGCGTACACGCTGCGGCGGCACCTCGGTGAGCTGGACGGCCGCCGGATCGCGATCGTGGGCGACGTCCTGCACAGCCGCGTCGCGCGGAGCAACGTGCTCCTGCTCTCGACGCTCGGCGCGGAGATCACACTGGTCGGCCCGCCGACGTTGCTGCCTGTAGGCGTGCAGCACTGGCCGTGCACGGTCGCCTTCGAGCTCGACCCCGTGCTGGCGAAGGCGGACGCCGTCATGATGCTCCGCGTCCAGCGCGAGAGGATGAACGCGTCGTACTTCCCCTCCGCCCGCGAGTACAGCCGCCGGTACGGGCTGGACGCCCGCCGCTTCGAACTGCTGCCCGAGCAGGCCCTGGTCCTGCACCCCGGCCCGATGAACCGGGGGATGGAGATCACCGCCGATGTCGCGGACGCCGACCGCTCGGTGATCGTGGAGCAGGTCACGAACGGGGTGTACGCCCGGATGGCGGTGCTCTACCTGCTGCTGGCCGGCGCGAGCGGCGACGTGCCCGGCGGGCGCACCGGACGGACGGGGGCGGTGGCATGAGCCGGGCGAGATGGCTGCTGGCCGGTACCCGCCCGCTCGGCGGGGAGCCGGTCGACCTGCTGCTGCAGGACGGCGCGATCGCTGACATCGGCCGCGGGCTCGACGCCGCCGGTGCGGAACGGATCGACGCCGACGGCCTCGTCGCGCTACCCGGCCTGGTCGACCTGCACGCGCACCTCCGCGAGCCGGGCCGGGAGGACGCCGAGACCGTCGAGTCCGGCACCCGCTCCGCGGCGCTCGGCGGGTTCACCGCGGTGCACGCGATGGCCGACACCGAGCCGGTGGCCGACACCGCGGGTGTCGTCGAACAGGTCTGGCGGCTCGGCCGCGACGCCGGGCACGCTGACGTCCGTCCTGTCGGGGCAGTCACGGTCGGGCTGCAGGGGCAGCGGCTGGCAGAGCTCGGTGCGATGGCCGACTCCGCGGCCGCGGTCCGGATCTTCTCCGACGACGCGTGCTGCGTCGCCGACGCCGTGGTGATGCGCCGGGCGCTGGAGTACGTCAGGGCGTTCGACGGCGTCGTCGCCCAGCACTCCCGTGAGCCAGGCCTGACTGAAGGCGCCCAGCTCAACGAGGGCGAGCTGTCCGGCCGGCTGGGGCTGCGAGGCTGGCCCTCGGTCGCCGAGGAGGCGATCATCGCCCGTGACGTGATGCTGGCGGCGCACGTGTCGTCGCGGCTGCATGTCTGCCACGTCTCGACCGCCGGATCGGTGGAGATCATCCGGTGGGCCAAGTCGAAGGGGTGGGACGTCACCGCCGAGGTCGCGCCGCACCACCTGCTGCTCACCGAGGACCTGGCCGAGAGCTACGACCCGCGGTACAAGGTCGACCCGCCGCTGCGCAGCAGGGACGACGTCGAGGCGCTGCGGGCGGCGCTCGCCGAAGGCATCGTCGACGCGGTGGCGACCGACCACGCCCCGCAGCCGGTCGAGGACAAGGAGTGCGAGTGGGATGCCGCCGCGGCGGGCATGCTCGGCTTCGAGACCGCGCTGTCCGTGGTGCAGGCGGCGATGGTCGATACCGGGCTGCTGGACTGGGCCGGCGTCGCCGACCGGATGGCCGTCCGTCCCGCCCGGATCGGCCGCTGCGATCGTGGCCCGTACGCCCAGGGCCGGCCGATCGCGGTGGGTGAGCCGGCCAATCTGGTGCTGGTCGACCCCGCCGCCTCGCGGGTGGTGGAAGGACGTGCGATGGCGTCGCTGTCGCATAACACGCCCTACGAGGGGATGAAGCTGCCGG
>CAZMXH010000140.1:0-8294 GCA_964570165.1 uncultured Actinomycetes bacterium | reverse complement strand
GTCTGCTTCGCGACCCGCTCCGCGGTGCGATGGCGCGTGCCCGACTCGGTGGTGGGGATCGTCGGGTCGGGCAGCAGCTGGGTGGCGGCGCGCAGGATCTTGGTGCACTCCCGGTTGACGATGATCGCGCCGTCCATCTTGGCCAGCTCGCGTAGCCCGGTCGCCGAGAAGTCGGCGTCCAGTGCGAAGCCGCCCGTCGAGATCGACTCCACCGTCCTGTCATACCCCAGCACGACCAGCGCACCGGTCCGGCCGCGCAGGATGCGCTCCAGCCCCTACCGCAACGCCGTGCCCGGCGCTACGCTCGCCAGTGCGAGCCGTAGCTTGGCCTCGGCTCCGCCGCGTTCACCCACTCGAACGTGACCCCCGCCGTATCCGTTCGTTGATGTCGCGCGCCAGTGTACGGCCTCTGATTGCCCTTTCGGGACGATACCTCCGGATATCATCCAGCAGCCCTCTCAACCGGGACGACCAGGTCTTGCCGCGTGTTCCTACCCCGGCGACCGTGTCTCAAACGAGGCGATACCACAGCGTAAGACGGCATTGCCTCAGATCACGGACAGCGCGGGGTTGGGCGAGTGGGCGTGCTCGAGCGCTGCCACGACGTTCGTGACTTCGACGATTCGGATGCCGGGCGGCACCGGACCGGGGTCGGCGGGGACGAGCGCCCGGCTGAACCCCATTCGCTCCGCTTCGGCGAGCCGCCGTTGCAGCCCGACGACCGGACGGATCTCGCCGGCCAGGCCGACCTCTCCCACGGCGATCGTGCCTGGCGCCACCGGGCTATCGCGGAAGGCGCTGCCCACGGCGAGAGCCATCGCAAGATCGGCTGCCGGCTCGCCCAGCTTGGCACCCCCGACCGTGGAGGTGTACACGTCACACGTGCCAAGCCGGAGGGCTGCTCGCCGTTCCAGTACGGCGAGCACCATCGCGAGCCGCTGCGCGCTCAGCCCGCTGGTGGCCCGCCGCGGGCTGGCCAGGGTGCTCGGACCCACCAGCGCCTGGACCTCGGCGAGCAGCGGGCGCCGGCCTTCGAGCGTGACGCTGACGCAGGTGCCGGGGACCGTCTCGGCGTGCCTGGACAGGAAGAGCCCGGTCGGATCGGGCATCGACACGATCCCGTCGTCGGAAAGGTCGAAGCAGCCGACCTCATCGGCCGGCCCGTACCGGTTCTTCACCGCACGCACCATGCGCAACCGGGAATGCCGTTCACCCTCGAACTGCAGCACGACGTCCACGAGGTGCTCCAGAACGCGCGGGCCGGCGATGGACCCCTCCTTGGTGACGTGGCCGACCACGATCACGGCGATGCCGCGCTGTTTCGCGACCTGGATCACGGCGGCCGCCACCTCGCGGACCTGGGTGACGCCGCCGACGGTGCCGTCCATCGCCGAGTTCGCGATCGTCTGCGCCGAGTCGAGCACGACGAGCGACGGCGAGACCTGCTCGATCTGGCCGAGCACGGCGGACAACTCGGTCTCGGCGGCGAGGAAGAGCTGATCCGCCAGCGCGCCAGTGCGCTCGGCCCGCAGCCTGACCTGCGCTGCCGACTCCTCGCCGGTGACGTACAGCGCTCGTCCGGCACTGGCGGCCCATTGAGCGGCGACCTCGAGCAGCAACGTCGACTTGCCGACGCCGGGCTCGCCGGCCAGCAGCACGACCGCCCCCTGCACCATGCCGCCACCGAGCACCCGATCGAACTCTCCGACACCCGTCGGGCGCGACCGGGCCGCCTTGAACTCCACCGCCCCGATGGGCCGCGCGGACTCGGACACTGGACCGCCCGCCGTCACACCGCCCTGGCGGTTTCCCCGCACCTCGTCGACGGTGCCCCACGCCCGGCACTCCGCGCACTGGCCCACCCACTTCGAGGTGGACCAGCCGCACTCGGAACACCGGTACAACCGCGCTGCCTTGCCCATGCGGGACACCGTAGAGGCCGCCACCGACAGCCGTGCCCGGCCGAGGCCCGAGCAGGCTCAGTAGCGACGCCAGAAGAGATTGACCGCGTAGTCGACGCTCGTGCCCTGATGCTCGGCGAGGATCTCTTCGGCCATCGCGGGGTCGAACTCGATGCGGACCACCGCCTCGAAGGAGGCGCGGTCCGGGTACTCCCACCGGATGCTCAGCGGCGCTCGGTTCCACCCCTGGCGGGCCCAGAACCGCTGCACGGCCACCGGGTCGTACGACGGCAACCACCGCTGGAACCAGCGCCCGAACGTGGAACGGGTGGCGTCGTTGTCGATGACGAACGCGGTGCCGCCCCGGCGCATCACCCGCCGCAGCTCCGCCAGGCCGGGCTCGCATCCCGGGCCGAAGAAGTACGCCCAGCGAGCGTGGGCGACGTCGACCGACGCGTCCGCCACCGGCAGCGACTGCGCGGTACCCCGGAGCACCCTGATGCGACCGCGCTGTTCGGCGGGGATGCCGGCAACGCGCCGCCGTGCCCGGGCCACCAGGCCGCGATGCGGCTCGACCCCGACGACGGTCGCAGCGTCGGCGGCGAACCGGGGCAGGTGGAAGCCGGTTCCGCACCCCACGTCCAGCACAGACTTCCCGGTCCAGTCGTGGATTCCGCGCATCGCGGTCTCCAGCACCCCGTCGGGATCGACGCCGGTGTTCTCGATCTCGTACACGTCCGGGCTGTTCCAGATGTTTGGGCTGGGGACGACGTCACTCACCCGCACCGGCCTAACCCCCAACTGTTGCGTTGATCATGGGCGATCTCTGCTTTCCACGCCACGGATGGCAGATACTTTCCATGATCAACGCGAGTGGGGACCGCCGCTGGCGGTGGCGGCCGCCGCCTCGGTGGCCGGGTGCAGCGGCATCTGGGAAGCCAGGTAGGCGTCGCAGTGCGCGGCAAGCTCGGCATACGCCTTGTCCCCGATCAGCTCTCGAAGCTCCCGCTCGCACGAGACGTACAGTGGGTCCGCGGCAACGTGGGCGTCCGGGGAGCCGGAGCAGTACCAGTCCATATCGTGGCCGCCGGAGCCCCACGCCCGGCGATCGTACTCGGTTATCGTGATCTCCAGGTATGACGTGCCGTCCGAGCGCTCGACCGTGCGGTAGGCCCGCTTGATGGCCACCTGCCAGCACACGTCGGGCTTGGTCTCGAGTGGGTGCTTTCCCGTTCGCAGCGCGTAGCGATGCAGCGCGCAACCGGTGCCGCCCCGGAAGCCTCGCCGGTTGAGGAACACGCACGCCCCGTCCACGACACGGGTCTTGCGCTCACCGTCCTCGTCGGTCTCGACGATTCCGCCGCGCCGTCCCTCTGCCCGCAACTGCCAGTCACGCGGCCCTAGCCGCGCGGCGAACCGGCGGACCCGCTCCTCGTCCTCGGAATCCGAGAAGTGCGCCCCGTGGGTACAGCAGCCGTCGTCCGGGCGGGTCGCGTACACGCCGGGGCAGCCGCGGCCGAAGATGCACGTCCACCGCGACGTCAACCAGGTGAGGTCGCAGCGCAGCACCTGGTCGGAGTTGGCCGGGTCGACGAACTCCACCCAGCGGCGGGTGATGTCCAGCGGCGTCTCCACACACCGATGGTAGGTGCCGGTTGGGAACCGCCGCTGGTCAACGGCGCCGGGTACTGTTCGCGCTATGCGGATGGGCGTGCTCGACGTCGGCTCGAACACGGTGCATCTGCTGCTGGTCGACGCCCGCCCGGGTGCGCGGCCGCTGCCCGCATACCAGCACAAGATCGGCCTGCGCCTCACCGACCTGCTCGACGAGCACGGCAGGATCACCGCCGGGGGCATCGACCGGCTGGTCGCGTTCTGCGCCGAAGCGGCGCAGTTGGCCGAGGACAAGGGCGCGGAGGAGATGCTGGCGTTCGCGACGTCGGCGCTGCGTGACGCGGTCAACGGCGCCGCCGTGATCGCCGAGGTGCGGGAGAAGACCGGCCTCGAATTGCAGACCCTGTCGGGCGAGGACGAGGCGCGCCTGACCTTCCTGGCCGCCCGGCGGTGGTACGGCTGGTCGAGCGGCCGGCTGCTGTGCATCGACATCGGCGGCGGATCGCTCGAGATCGCCGCCGGCATCGACGAGGATCCCGATGTCGCGATCTCGCTGCCGCTTGGCGCCGGTCGCCTTTCGCGGGACTGGCTGTCCGGCGATCCGCCGCCGGCCGACGAGGTGCGCGAGCTTCGCAGGCACGTCCGGGGGGCCGTCGCCTCGGTGGTGGGTCAGATCACGCGGTTCGGTGCTCCGGACCAAGCGGTGGCGACCAGCAAGACGTTCCGTTCGCTGGCGCGGATCGCCGGCGCCGCACCGTCCGGCGAAGGCCCTTACGTCCGGCGGACGCTCGCGCGGGACGCGATGGCCGCGAACGCGACCAAACTGGCGGTGATGAGCACGGCCGAGCTCGCAGGGCTGCCCGGGGTGTCGGCCGAGCGGGCGGACCAGTTGGTCGCGGGCGCGATCGTCGCCGACGCGGCCATGGATCTGTTCGAGATCGACGTGCTGCACATCTGCCCGTGGGCGCTCCGCGAAGGCGTCATCCTGCGCCAACTAGACCGGCTCAGCGGCTTTGGGTTGGACTGACCTCACTGCCTGAGGTTATGGTTTTGCGCAGTTCGTTATCAATTTGTGATCAAACAGGGGGGTTCCCGGCCAGTGCCTCAGGCCCGTCACGCCGCGTCAAAGCGAGGCGGCCGCCGTCGAGGTGCGCGGCATGCTCGGCCCAAGCCTTCTGGGCAGTGGGCGACACGGTCCGGCCCACTGGTGGGAGCGCTGTTGCTGGCCGGTGCGACGATGGGGGCGGTCGACGACGCGGATCCGCCACCGGTGGATGCGGCTCCGTCGCCGCCGCCCGACCGGCCCGTCCGGCACGACGAACCGGAGCCGGCCGCGGCTCGCCTCGAGGCCGCCGAGCGCACCGCCCGGGCCAGCGTCCGGACGTCGAGTGCTGGAAAGAGCCCGAAGCCCGATTCGTCACCTGACGTGACCGACCAGGGGTTCCCGCGGGTGCCGGACTGCGACGCGACGGTCGTCGGCAAGGGCGCCATCGGCAACGGGCAACTCGACCGTGAGGCGCACCTGTGCCCGGTCGGGGACGGGCACCTGCTGCGCCCGGACGCCGCGGCCGCCTTCCTTGCGATGAACGCCGCGTACCAGGAGGACACGGGGACCGAGCTATGCATCACCGACTCGTACCGCACGCTGGAAGAGCAGTACGCGGTGAAGGCGCGCAAGCCCCATCTCGCGGCCACGCCGGGCACCAGCAACCACGGGTGGGGGCTCGCGGTCGACCTGTCGTGCGGCGCCGAGACCTACGGCGGGGCCGCGTACGCCTGGCTCGACCGGCACGGCGCCGAGTACGGCTGGACGAACCCGGCGTGGGCGCGCCCCGGCGGATCGAAGCGGGAGCCGTGGCACTGGGAATGGGATCCTGGGCTGCTCTGACGCATCCCGCGCCGGCGGAGATCGCGCCGTGACCGAGGCATCGCCGCGCGGTGCTCGGATCGTGCAACCGCCTACCCTGGAAGGCGTGACCGTCTCGCTCGATGTGCTTCGCATCCCAGATGCGCCGATCGGGCTGTCGACGGCCTCGGTGTACCCCGAGAGCGCCCGGACGGCATTCTGGCTGGCAAAGGAACTCGGCTACGACGGCGTCGAACTGATGGTGTGGACCGACCCGGCGAGCCAGGACATCGACAAGGTGGCCGAGTTCTCCGAGCAGTTCCGGATGCCGGTGCTGTCGGTCCACGCGCCATGCCTGCTGATCACCCAGCGCGTGTGGTCGCCCGACCCCTGGGAGCGGCTGACCCGGTCGGTCGACGCGGCCCGCAAGCTCGGCGCGCCCACCGTTGTCGTGCATCCGCCATTCCGGTGGCAGCGGGACTACGCGCGGCGGTTCGTGACCCGTGTCGCGGAGATCGAGGCCGACACCGGGGTGAACATCGCGGTGGAGAACATGTACCCGTGGCGCGCGGCGGGCCGGGAGATCGCCGCGTACGCGCCCGACTGGGACCCGACGGACGAGCCGTACGCGCACGTCACACTCGACCTGTCGCATACGGCCACGGCCGGTTCTGACGCGCTGGCGATGGCCGAGCGGCTCGATGGACGACTGACCCACGTGCACCTCGCGGACGGGACGGGGTCCCCTCGGGATGAGCACCTGGTGCCGGGCCGCGGCAGCGAGCCGTGCGCCGAACTGCTGGGATGCCTCGCCCGCCGGGGCTGGTCTGGCGCGATCATCGTGGAGGTGAGCACCCGGCGCGCGCGAAACGGCGTCGAGCGGGAGGCCGACCTCGCGGAGGCGCTCGCGTTCACCCGGCTCCATCTCGCGGCTGCGGTCGAGACGATGTTCGCGGTAGGCGCGGACGGGGTTGCGGAGCAGGTGATCCGCGGCCATGCGAGCTAGCCCGTCCGACCTGTCGGGGTGAGGATGGGTAGCTAGAAGAGGTCGGCGAGATTCCGTCCGGCCTGACATGACCAGGCGGCGCGGCGGGCCTGCGTACCGTAGCCTGGCGCCGAGACGACGGAGGAGGCCAGAACTGTGCTTGGGAAGGTGCTGCTGAGCGCGTCGCGTAGCGATCGGCTGCGTGGCCTCGTCCAGAAGGCTCCCCTCTCCCGGGGGGTCGTGGCTCGGTTCATCGCGGGTGACGACGTGGACCATGCCGTCCGGGCGGCACGGGAGTTGGTCGACGCCAGGCTCAGCGTCACCGTCGACCACCTGGGTGAGGACACCGTCGACCGCGCCCAGGCCGATGCCGTGGCCGCCGAGTACCGGGGTCTGCTGGACGCGCTGAAGAGGGAGGGGCTGACCGGATCGGCGGAGGTCTCGGTGAAGCTGTCAGCGGTCGGCCTGGCGCTGCCCGGCGACGGCGCGCGCATCGCGCTGGACAACTCCCGGCAGATCTGCCAGTCCGCAGCCGATGCCGGGACGACGGTGACGCTCGACATGGAGGACCACACCACCGTCGACTCGACGTTGTCGATCCTGGAGGATCTCCGTGCCGACTTCCCGGCGACCGGGGTTGCGCTTCAGGCGTACCTCTACCGGACGGAGGCCGACTGCCGGGCCCTGGCGTTCTCGGGATCGCGGGTCCGGCTGTGCAAGGGCGCCTACAACGAGCCGGAGAGCGTCGCCTACCAGACCCGGCGCGACGTGGACCGGTCGTATGTGCGGTGCATGAAGATCCTGTTGTCCGGGGACGGCTACCCGATGCTGGCGACCCACGACCCCCGGCTCATCGAGATAGCCGGATCGCTGGCGGCGCGCAACCGCCGGGAGCCCGGCAGCTACGAGTACCAGATGCTCTACGGCGCCCGGCCTGACGAGCAGCTTCGACTTGCACGCTCCGGTGAGACGGTGCGGGTCTACGTCCCCTACGGAGAGGAATGGTACGGATACATGATGCGCCGGATGGCCGAGCGTCCGGCGAACCTGGGGTTCTTCCTGCGTTCGCTGGCGAGCAAGAAATGACCATCGCGATCCTTGGCGCCGGGGTGATGGGCGAGGCTCTGCTTTCCGGCCTGCTCCGGGCCGGCCGGCGGCCGGAGGAGCTTCTCGTGACCGAGCGGCGGCCGGAGCGGGGGAAGGAACTGGTCGAGCGGTACGGCGTGTCGTACGTGACCAACGCCGAGGCGGCGAAGCAGGCGGACACCCTGGCCCTGGTGGTGAAGCCGCAGGACATGGAGGGGCTGCTGGGCGAGGTCTCAGCGCACGTTGGGCCCTCCAAGCTGGTGGTGTCGCTCGCTGCTGGCATCACCACGTCGTTCATCGAGTCACGGCTGCCGGAGGGCGTGGCGGTCGTCCGCGTGATGCCCAACACGCCTGCGCTGGTAGACGAGGGGATGGCTGCGATCGCGCCCGGTGCGCACTGTGACGACGGTCATCTGCACCAGGCGGAGCAACTGCTGCGCGCCACGGGCAGGGTCGTGCGAGTACCGGAGAAGCAACTCGACGCGGTGACGGCGATCTCCGGCAGCGGACCGGCCTACGTCTTCTACGTGGTCGAGGCGATGATCGAGGCGGCGGTGCACCTGGGCCTGCCGCGGGCCACCGCCACGGAGTTGGTGGTGCAGACGGTCGTCGGTTCGGCGAAGCTGCTGCGCGAGACCGGCGAGCACCCGACCGTGCTGCGCGAGCAGGTCACCTCGCCGGGCGGGACGACCGCCGCCGCGGTCCGGCTGCTCGAGGAGGGCAAGGTCCGAGCCGACTTCCTAGCGGCGAGCGAGGCCGCGCGCGACCGTTCCCGGGCGTTGGCGTCGGGCGACGGCTAGCTCGCCGTTCGATCACGTTCGGCAGGCGCGCCCCTGCCGCACCAGGGTTGCAACCCTGGTGC
>CAZMXH010000139.1:0-8349 GCA_964570165.1 uncultured Actinomycetes bacterium | reverse complement strand
TCGCCGACACGATCGGGCGTGCCGCGTCGATGAAGTTGACGACGTTGCCGACGACGGGGTCGGGGATGACGCCGGCGTTGTCGCCGGTCTTCTGGTGGTCGGCCGCGCGGGCGAACACCTCCAGCCGCTCCTGCGCCTCCCGGTCGCCGAGGTGCGCCTTGTAGGTGTCCAGCGCGTACGCGCCGGCGCTGCGGTACTCCACCGGCCCCGCCTCGTAGCTCTTGCGGGCCGTCGAGATGGCCTGGTCGACCTGCTTGGCCCGCTGCGCGATCTCGGACGCCACCCGGGCGGTGTCCTCGAGCTGGTCGATCTGCTCCTTGAGCGCAGCCATGCGGTTACGCGCCTCGGTGAGGCTCGCCTTCTCGGTGTCGTTCAGGTCGCGCTCGGCGTCCTGAGCGTTCGTGATCAGGCCCTGGACGAAAGCGTTGCGCTCCTCCAGCTCCTTCTCCAGACGCCGGATCATGGCGTCGTTGGCGTGCGAGTTGACACCCATTTGGGGGCACTCCTTCTGTGCGATGTGATGAAGGAGCACGCCGCCGAGTCACCCGCTCCCCGGGTGGTCGTGCCAGCCCCGCTCTCCGGGGCGGTGGTCGTGCGTTACTGCTTGGACACCCGTTCGCTGGCCCACGACAGGATGTCGTCGTCGGCCAGGGAGTCCAGCACCGGTGTCCTCAGCGGCCGCTCCCCGGCCGCCGGCTGCGCGGACAGTCCCTCCCGGACCGCCACCGGAACTGCGCCCACGTATGCGGGGATGTCCGTCATCGCGAGATGCTCCAGGAATCCCCTCATGACCCGGCGCAGCATGGAGCGCCGGTTGAGCATGACGTCGCTCGGCTTCTTCACGAAGTAGCCCACCGAGGCGCCGAGCATGTCCTCGGAGGCGAGCTGCAGCGTCTCGTCGCCCATGGGCGTGCGGGCGACCCTCACCGACGCCAGCAGCCCCCGCGGGTCGCGGGGGTCGAGCTTGATGACCTTGCCGATGGTGGCGCCGATGGTGTGCTCGCGGCGCACCGGCACCCGCCCGGCGTGGTCCTCGATGCCGTTGAACGCGTTGCGGTCGAACACCTCGCGCCACACCTCACCGCGCCAGCGGACCTCCGCCTCCTGCTCGTACGGCACGGCGATCACGTCGATGATCCGCTGCTTGAAGTCGACATCCTCGGTGAGCACGGCGGAGTCGCTGCGCTCCAGGATCTCGATCGTCCCGGCGCTGCGGTCGCCGGCGCCGGGGAGCTCGCCCATCGCCGCCGCCTGCGCCATCGCCTTGCGCCGGGCCTCGGCCTCGGACCCCTCGTCGCCGGCCGTGTACGTGTAGCAGGTGCCCTGCTCGCCCCACTTCCAGCCGGGACTGCCGTCGAACTCGCATCGCATCAGTGGCATCGGGTTCAGCTCCTCACGACCGGCCGCCGCCGGTCAGCGCCTCGGCCGACTCTGTGCCGTCGAACCGCTCCATGGTCCGAATCTCCTCCGCGGACAGCGCGCCGAGCGCGACCAGCCGCTCGTACGCCTCCGCCCGGTCCTTGAGCCCCGGCCGTGAGTACTCGTCCCGGTTGAGCTCCACGGCCTGCCCGCGGGGCAGCGCCCACCCGGACAGCGCCGACATGACCTGCGTCGCGGCCGGCTTCAGGCACCGACGGTCGTGGAAGTCGAACAGCGACGTCACATTGCTGTAGGTCATCGAGTCCCCGCCGGACGGCAGGCCCAGCAGGAACGGCGGCACGCCCAGCAGGTTCGCGATCCTGCTCTCGTTGAACTGGGCCAGCTCCAGCAGTGCCATGTCCTTCGGCGACTGCTGCATCTCCTTCGCCTTCACCCCGCCGGACAGCACCGCGGGCTTGCCCAGGTTCAGCTTCCGCGACATCCACCACTGGTCGAGTAGCTCGTCCGCCTGCGACTTGGTCAGATGCTGCTCGGCCTCCAGCACGTAGTACGGGATGCCGCCGCCCCGTACGATCTCCGTGGCATAGCGGGCGAGCACACCGGCGGCCACCAGCCGGGTCCGGCCCGCGTCCAACGGGCCCATGCCGCGGGCGCCGTCGGTGGTCGACTTGTAGCGGATGTGCAGGATCTCCCCGGTCACGTCGAGCGTGCCCAGCCGGTACTCGCGGGTGCCGCCGCTCAGCTCCGCCGACACCAGCGGCGGCGGGATCACCCGGAAGTTCATCGGGAACCCGTCCGCCGCCCGGGCCATCGGCAGCACGAACGCCTCGCCCATCTGGTAGTCCCAGAACAGCTGCTTGGCGAACTCGTGCCACGACGAGTAGATCATCGGGTCCGGGTTGCGCATCCACGTCGTCGGCTCGATCACCTGGCCGCCGCGGGTCCGGTACGGCGGCATCGCCGACAGCACCGACGCGTTCAGGTCCAGCGCCGCCCAGGCGGTGTCGACCAGGTCGCCCAGCCGGCCGCTGTTCCACGCCGGCGACGCCCAGTCCGCCGGCCAGCCGTCCCACGGCGACGGCACGATCGCCGCCCGCTCGCCGGAGAAGGTGTCCTCGCCCTCGACGACGACGCCCTCCGGGTCGCCGGGCGTGTAGCCCGGGCCCACCGAGTCCGGGTCGCCCACCGTGTCGTTCGGGGTCGCGCCGGCGCCGGTGAGCCACGACAGAAAACTCACGTCATCGCTCCCTCAGTAGATCGCCGGAACCCTGGCCCGATCGGCCCACCACGTCGCCAGCGTGACCGCCTCCAACGCCGAGATGTCCGCCGTGGACACCTTCCGCCCCCACGCCCAGCGGTCGCCCACGGTCCGCTTCACCGCCGCCGACACGGCCGACTCCAGCTCCGGGTACGACTCGTGCCGCAGCATCCGCTCCTGCACCAGGTCGAAGATCCCGGCACAGGCGTCGAGCACCTCGTTGGTGTCCGTGACCTTCAGCCGGATGCCGGCGTCCCGCAGATCGGGGATCAGCAGCGCCGCCGGGCCCCGGCCGTCGACCACCACGTCCACGCCGTGCCGGTCCTGCTCCCGCCGCGCCGCGTCCACCAGCCACCCGGTGCCCCGGCCGTGCTGCAGCGGCTTCACATGCGCCACACCGTCCCGGTCGAACGCCGCCGCGCCGACCGCGCCATGCGTCAGCTCGTACGACACGGCCACCGCGAGCGCCTGCGGGCGCAGGTCCTCCGGGCGGCCGGTACCCGCGCACGCCTCCCACCTGCCGGGGCCGAACGCCGCCTCCGCGCCGTCCGGCTCGTCCCACCAGCCCAGCCGCTCCCGGGCGAACTCCAGCGGCGGCAGCGCCTGCCGCTCCGCCCGCACATACTCCAGCGTCAGCCCGGTGCCGTTCGACCGCGTCCGACCCAGCAGCGGGTTCGCCATCTGGATCAGCGCCGGGTCGTCCAACGCGCAGCCCTCGACTCCCACGTCGTGGGTGCAGCGGTCGTCGGCGCAACTGTTCTCCGGGGCGCACCACTCCAGGTATGCCAGCCGCGGTGACGTCCCCGGACGGCCGCGGTCGCGGATGCCGCGCAGCACCTCCGACGTGGCCAGCCCCGCCGACGACCCGTACAGCACCTGCGGATCCGGGACCACCGACAGGGTCGGCAGCAGCGCGCCCATGTGCTCCGGCTGCAGCGCGAACGCCTCGTCCAGGACCACCTTGTCGCCGGTCAGGCCGCGACCGCCGGCCTTCGTGCGGGCCTTGAACATCAGTCGCTGGCCCGTGACCAGCTCGATGCCCTCGCTGCCTGACGCCCGGTGCACCCGCTTCACCAGGCGCGACAGGCTCGGACAGCCGCCGATCAGCTGCTCCATGTCCCGGAACGCCTCCTGCGCGGTCCGGAACTCGTGCGCCGACCAGATGATCAGCCGCTGGTCGGTGATGAACAGCCAGCCCAGCACGGCCTGCTTGAACAGCCCGGTTTTCAGGTTCTGCCGCGAGCAGACCACCGCGAACTCGAACGCCGCCGCCCGATCACGCCCGTCTACGGCGAAGATCAGATCGAGACCGAGCCGCTGCTCCGGATCTGGCGCGAAATCGGCCAGGGCAGCCAGATCGGCCACCTCGTCGCCGTAGGTGCGCACATAGTCCGGGCCGGTGCGGTAGGTCGGCTCAACCAGCAGCGCGCTTGCGCTCACGCCGCGCCCTCAGCTCGTCCAGCGGATCAGCCTTCGCGGCCACGCCGTCGAGAGCGGCCTCCATGACGGCGCGTAGCTCCTTCGACAGCGACGCCACCGCCGCGCCCGTCTCGTGCGGCGACGCGATCCGTTCCGCCAGCGCCATCGCCTGCTGGCCGAGCACCGTGTCCAGCCGTCCGGCGTCCTCGAGCTCGGCCCGAGTAGCCGTCACCAGCCGCGGCACACCGCCGTCGCGAGGCTCGACGGATCGGCGCGGCGACCGGTCCGGGGACCGCTGGGCGCGCTTACGGCACGTGTCCGAGCAGTACCGTGACGCCTTGCGCTTCGCCTGATACTCCACGCCGCAGGAGTCGCAGCTGCGCTGCATCATGTCCTCCTCCGGCAGTCACGGGACTCGAGTCGCCACGGACGTAAGCCTGGGTCGCGCGGGTCGTGACCCCCCCATGATCAAAAAAACGCGGCGGGGTATCCGTGCAGGTCAGGGGCATGATCACCATCGTCTGATGATCATCGAGCGTTTGGAGTTGGTGATTTTCGCACCCTTGCGGCCGCCGGCGCTGCGGTTGCATCGCATCGCATGCTCAGGACCTCGATAGCGCGAGCGGTCGTCGTCGTGCCCGAGGTCCCAAGGCTCATCAGGCTTGATCGGCTTGCCGCATCGCGCGCAGTTGACGATCCCGGCTTTGACCTTGACCGCCCACTGCCTGCGCAGGGCCTGGTGGGTCGACCCATACCCCCGAGCGGCGGTGCTCCCGTTGCGCGCCATGACGTCACCGCCTCGATCATGAGCACGTGCAGCGAGCGAGAGCGGCAGGGATGCGGTGACCATCCCCGGCATGGGGGCTCGGGCTGGATGGCCCCCTGTCCACATCGCACCCGAGTCAACCACACTGTAGCGGACATCGGGATCACGCCGCGACGACACGCTCGAGCTCGGCCATGTCGACCAGGATGCGGCGGGCGTCACCGTGGTTGGCCAGCCTGCCCGCCTCGACCCAGCGCCGGATCGTCCGGTCGGTGACGCCGAGCGTCAGCGCCGCCACCTGGACGTCGACCCGCGGCAGCGTCACGCCCCTCCGTTCGAGGATGCGGCGTCCCGCTCGGTACCACTGGCTGGTCTCCCACCTGGTCTCGCACGCCTGGCACTCCATGCGCGGCGACACGTCGGGCCGGGCCGGGATGAACACCCGCACCTCACCCTGGCAGCCGGCCTCCGGGCAGGGGCCGACCGGGAACGTGGTCCGGTTAGCGGGCAGGTCCACCACGCGCCAGGCATACCGCACCGCACCGACGATCTCGGAGTGCACGTCGGCGGCGGCCGGATGCACCACGATCCGGTTGATGCGGGCCAGCAGCCACAGCGCCATCGCCGGCATGGTGTCCGCCGGGTAGGCGTCGCCGCCCGTCTCGGCCAGGTCGCGCACCCAGCCGACCAGGGTGGCTCGCAGCTGCGAGCGCGCCTCGAGCGCCCCGGTGTGCAGCGGCAGCGGCGTCTCGGCGGACCTGCCGCCCGCGTGCTCGGCGATCACGGCGTCGCGGCGCAGCACCAGCTCGAGCTGCTCGTCCAGCCACGGCACGTCGCCGAGGTCGCACTCCAGGGCCCAGCGACACGTCTCGCACAGCAGCAGCACGTCCCGCGTCGGACGCCCGCAGCCGGTGGCGCAGACCCGCTCGCTCACCGCGGCACCGTCCCCATCTGCCCGCCGCACCGGGCGCACGTCCACACGTGCCGCCCCAGCGCCGGTGTCGGCCCGACCGGCTCGCCGTGGCCGAGCAGGGCGCAGCGCAAGGCCGTGGCGGTGCACCGCAGGGCGGCCAGCAGCAGGGTCACGGGAGCACCCCAGTCCGCGCCTTCATCTCACGGATGTCGGCCCATGCGAACGCCGCGATCGCCTGGATGACGAGCAGCACGCCACGGTCGGTGTCGACGCGGCCGAGCAGCCCAGTCAGGTGAAACGAGGTGGCGAGCACCAGTGACCCGGTGCCCCAGATGCGTAGCAACAGCGTGAACTTCGATCCCATGCTCACTCCTCCTGTGCTCTGGCGGCGGCCCGTGCGGCGGCGGCGTTGTCCTGCTGCGCCATCGCCCGCGCGAGCGCTTCCCTGGCCTTGGCCGCTCCGCGCCGGTAGGTCTCCTTGCGCTGTTCCCGATAGCAGTCGTCCGGGTCGTGGCCGTCGAGCAGATATCCGCCGCACCAATCGCAGATTGCGTCGCTCATGCCACGTCGCTCTCGTCGGCCGCCTCGATGGCCTTGCGCTCGGCGATCTCGCTGATGAACCGCATATCACGCGCCCTGCGCTCCAGTTCGGGCGGCGGGGCGTAGGTGCCGTCGGCGATGGCCTTGCGGGTCTCGCGCAGCCACAGGATCGTCTCGGCCGGCGTCATGTCCGGGTCGGGGTCGGGCATGGGGGTCCGGTCGATCCGTTCGGCACGGATCTTGCGCACCGTGGACCGGATCTCGGACGGCGCGATGAACGCCTGCTGCTGACCAAGCTGCCGCACGGCGATCATGCAGTCCTCGAGCCGCAGATCGCCCAGCAGGTCGGCCCAGGCGTCGGCGGTGTACTCGTCGAATTGTTGCTGCGGGCAGACGGCCTTGACGAGCCGTGTCAGGCGAACGGTTTCGGTCGGTTTCATTGCTGGGCCTCACGTTCTCGCGCTCGGGCCATCGCCCGCTCGAACTGTGCATCAGTCTCGGCCTGCCGCCTACTGACGTTGGGTGTCGCGTTGACGTGCTCATTCACGACGGACGGCAGTGTTGACGGGTGCAGGCCCCTGCTGTGCCACAGGGCGAGTCCGGCGCGGACGTCGTCGTAGTCGAATCCTTCGTCGAGCAGTCCCTTGCACTGCTTGGCGACCTGGCCGATGACGTTGCCGGGTGGTCGCCTGCGGCAGTGGTCGATCCATTCGGCGATGAGGGTCGGGGCGGTCAGGTCAGAGCTATCGGCGTCCGGGCCGTCGCGGCGCGCCGGCGCGCCCGCCGTAGGCGGAACTCCCCTTCTCCCCTTCTCCCCTTCGCCAGTCGATGGACTCTCGCGAGCCTGTCGCGAGGCTCTCGCGAGCCCAGCCGTGGTTTCGCTCTCTGGATCTGCGTTCGCGCTGGTCAGAATGGTTGCGCCACACTCGTCGGGCCTCGGATAGCGCGGCTTGCTCGGACGGTCGACGCGCTGCCACTTGTCCCAGCTTGGGATGAAGATGAAGCGCTTGCCGTCGTGCTCGTAGCGGACTACCAGAGACTGCGCCGAGAGTCTCGCGAGACCCTCGCGAACGAATTGCCGAGTCCCTACGGGGTCGTCTTCCGCAGCGAACAGGTCGGCCGTGATGTGGCGGTAGTCGTCTCTGCCGACGCCATTGTCGTCCACGTAGGACCACAGCCCGATGAACAGCAGCCGTAAGTCCCTCGGTAGCGCGGCGATGTCGTCGGACCGCCAGAAGTTCGGGTGGATCGACCTGATCCGCATCAGTGCAACCACGTTCCGCACGTGGGGTGATGCCCCTGCTTGGCTATGTGCCAGCCGCAGAGCTTGCATCGGCCTGGCCAATGGCCCAGATTTCGGGCCGCCCATGACAGGGGTATCGCGCTGGTTCGTCCCACCTCCTCGACTGTCGGGTTGAGCATGAACTCTTCGGCCGGGTCGGCTGTGCACTCGACTCGGCCGTCCACGCCGGCCGGGGTTGCCGTCAGCGTGTCTGCCGTGATTGGGCTCATCCACATTTCGGCGGGTCGCCCTATCAGCTCCTCATATGTGGTCTTCGAATTCTCAGGCACCAGCAGCACCCGGTCGTCGATGTAACGAAGAGGGACGATCTCACCGGCCGGAACGCTGGCCGCGATGTCGTCTACCGTCATTCCGCCGAGCGGTTCATCCTTCGGATGGACCCGGCCGCACGGTCTTCCGCCTGTCTCGGGGCAGTTGCCGACGTTCCCGAACGTGCATCTGAGCGGCCTGATGGTACGTAGTCCGGTGGCGACGGTGGCTGAGCCCTTCGGCGGCACAACGTCCCACGGCAGCACGTTCATGCCGATCGACGGCACATACCAGAACCAGCGTGGCGGTTTCGACGGGTCCCGGTCGCTGAACCACACGGACGTCGCCAGTCCGGCGTTGACCGCCTTGCGCGTTCTGCCGACGGCGGCCGGCCTAGTCAGGTGTGACCGCTGAATCTCGATGCCGACGTCTCGTGGCCCGTAGACGACCGCTTCAGGCCTGACACGGGTCGGCAGTGAGACCTCGGTCCCCGCGTCGAATCCGGCGTCCTCGGCGGCACG
>CAZMXH010000138.1:0-8352 GCA_964570165.1 uncultured Actinomycetes bacterium | reverse complement strand
GTTGGCGGCCGGGGCAAACCAGAACCTCGGAGGGTGGCCGCTGGGTCCGGGTGCGACAGAGGTCGAGACTGCCGTGCTCCAGTGGTTCGCACAGCGCCTGGGACTACCCGATTCGGCATCCGGCGCGTTCGTCGCTGGCGGCGCGACCGCCAACCTGATGGCGCTGACTGTCGCGCGGGACGCGCTGGCGGGGTGGGACGTCCGCCGTGACGGTGTAGCGGCCGGTCCGCCGCTGGCTATCTACGCCTCGTCAGACGTGCACGAGACCGTGGACCGCGCCGCCGACATGCTGGGGCTCGGGAGCGCGGCGGTGCGCCGGATCGCCTGCGACGACCGGTTTCGAGTTCGCCCGGACGCCTTGGTGGAGACGATCGAACGTGACTTGTCGGCCGGGGTTCGCCCGCTGTGTGTCGTGGGTACAGCGGGCACGACGGAGCTGGGCGCCATCGATCCGCTCGCGGAGCTGTCGGATATCGCCGAACGCTACGGGTGCTGGCTCCACGTCGATGCCGCGTACGGTGGCCCCGCTGCGATGGTAGACCGGTTCCGGCCTCTGTTCGCCGGCATCGAGCGGGCCGACTCGATCACCTGCGATCCCCACAAGTGGCTGAACACACCGATCTCGTCGAGCCTAGTGCTCTTCCGTGACCCGGAGCGGCACGTCGCGGCGTTCACGCTGCAGCCTGACTACGCCCAGCTCGACGCCGACGCGGAGCAGGATATGGTGCTGCGCTACCAATGGACGCCGCAGTTCTCCCGGCCGTTCGACGCGCTGCCGGTCCTTGTTTCCCTGCAGGCGCACGGATGGCAGGCATTTGCGCGTCGCATCGAGCACGACGTCGAGCTTGCGGCGTGGTTGCACCACCTCGTGGTAGCGCACGAGGAACTAGAGGCTCTCGCGGAACCGGAACTGTCGATCGTGTGCTTCCGGTACGTCCCTACTGATCTACAGAGCGACGACAGTGCGGCGGCCTACCTCGATAAGCTCAATCAGCAGATCATCTACGCCGTACAACGAGCTGGGCGGGTGTACCCCTCCAACGCGGTCGTCGCTGGGCGTTACGCGATTCGTGCGTGCCTGATCAGCTACCGGAGCGAGGCGGAACACGTCGAAGCCCTGGTCGAGGAGGTAGTGCGGCACGGTCGGCGGCTGGACCGCGAGCTGCGCACAGGCATGCCACCGACCTAGGCCCGCGGCGCAGGCGGACGCGCAGGTTACCTTCCGACGAATCTTGCCCGTCTGAGTTTGGGCTCGAGTTCGTGCGTCAGTCGAGCGGGAACGCGCCGGCGACTCGATCCGCCTCAGTAGCGAGCCAGTGTTGGGTTCGTTCGTCCGGTCCGGACTCTGGCGCACAAGGAACGCAAGTGTGACAGAGGCGAGCGTAGTCATGGCACAGACGAGTACAGCGAGAAACGCTCTCCTAGCGACGGCCCTGCTAGCGGTCGAGTTCATCGCGGGCATGCAGGCGTATCTCCTGCGCACGGTGATTCCGCTGGTCGGGGCCGATTTCGACGCTCATGAATTCTACGGTGTCATCACAGGAACGACGCAGGTTGCGATGTTCCTGACCATGCCGCTCGGCCCGTACTTGCTTCAGCGCTTCAGGGTTGAGCGGCTGCTTCTTCACCTGACGTGGGTCAGCGTGGCGAGCGGTGTCGTCAGCGCGATCGCGCCCAATGTGGGCATCTTCATTCTCGGCCGAGCAGGCTCTGGGCTCGCCAGTGGGGCGTTGGCTACGGTATCGCTGGCCGCGATAGTCACGGCTATGCCACCCAACTGGCGGCGTGGAGTGCTTGCTGGTTTCAACGTAATTTGGGTGTTCATTTCGCTCCTTGCCCCCTTGTACGCGGGATGGGTGGCATCGCAATTGAGCTGGCGTTGGGCACTCGTGCTGTACTTTCCGCTGCTCGTGGTCGCGAGGATCGTCATCGCGCGCCAGCTGACGGGGACCATGCAGACCGGTGGCCAGGAGCGGCTTGTGTTGGGATCTGCATTCTTGCTCGCCGGCGGCGTCGCATTCCTGTCTCTTATCGGTCTGCAGGGATTGTCGGTGGGCGTTGCCATCGCTGTGGGCATCGCGGGCGCGGCCATGGCGGTGTTCGCTGCGCGACGCCTGCTTCCCGCAGGGACACTGCGCGTGAGGATGAGACGTCCTGCTGCGGTCGCGACGATGGGCCTGGTCACAGGCGCGTACTTCGGGGCTGCAGAGATTATCGGCATCATTGTGCACGATCTGCTCGGCGGAACCGCTGGCGCGGTGGCGTTCGTCCTGGGAGGCAGCGGGCTCGGTTGGGCTCTTGCTGGGCTCGCGGCGGCCCGTTGGCCGGCTCAGGCTGCCCAGACGTACGTCCGCCGGTCAAGTCTCGGCGCTGGCATCCTCTCGCTGGGACTGCTGACGACGATAGCTGCCCTTCTTGTGGACGGGATGGCGCGTGTAGAGGTCGTCCTCATCGGTTGGACGGCTGCAGGCGTCGGCATCGGCTTGATCTACCTTGACACGATCAACCACATTGTCGATGTGCCGCAGGAGGTCGACGGTGTCTCCGACGCGAAGGCTGCTGCATCGACGATCCTCGTCGAAGCGATCGCAACGGCAGTGATGGGCACGCTTACAACCGCTGGGGTCGGGCGAGCCATCGCCGGAGGCGAGGGTGTGGCTGCCGCAGTGGTGCTCCTCGCGCTCTGCGTTCTGGTGGCCGCGACCATCCCGTGGACTATTCGTCGTGTCGGCACCGCTGCTCCCAGTTGAGATTCTTGCGCGCCTCCGATGACGCATGGGAGACCTCGGGCGAAGAATCAGCGGCCAACGAACCAGGCTTGGCCCTCCCAGTCGGAAGGGCCAAGCCTGACGGTGCGTCGTGGGTTGAGCGGACCATACGCGGTCAGCGGGCACTCACCGGCTGCGCAGGCGGGAGCCCGGCAGCAGGCGCGGGAGCCTCCTCGACATCGAACCTGGGCAGCCGACGCAGCGGCCCGGGCCAGTACCAGTTGCGGTCGCCGAGCAGTTCCATGACCGCTGGGATCAACAGCATCCGGACGATGGTCGCGTCCACCAGAATCGCAGCGGCCAGGCCAAGACCCATCGTCTTGAGCCCGCGGTCGTCGAACAGCACGAAGCTCGAGAACACGCACACCATGATGGCCGCTGCGGCGGTGATGACCTTTGCCGTGCGTGCCAGGCCGTCCGCGACGGCGGCGGCGTTGTCACGGGTCCGAACGTACTCCTCGCGAATCCGGGAGAGCAGGAAGACCTCGTAGTCCATCGAGAGCCCGTATGCGATCGCGAACAGTGTCATCGGGACCCACGCTTCGGTCGGGCCGACCTTGCCTACGCCGATGAGATCCAGGCCCCAGCCCCATTGGAACACAGCGACGATCACGCCGAACGCCGCGCCGAGCGAGAGCAGGTTAGCGATGATCGCCTTAAGCGGAACGACCAGGCTGCGGAAGACGAGACCGAGCAGCACGAACGACGCCAGCAGCACGCCGCCGAGCAGTAGCGGCAACCGCTCCAATGTGCTGTCGGCGAAGTCGATGCCGGAAGCGGTGACGCCTGAGACGTAGATCTCGGTATCCGGCAGCGCGTCCGGGAGAACGTCCTCGCGAAGCGTCTGGACGAGGTCGGACGTCGCCTCGTCCTGCGGCCCCGTTTCGGGGGTCACCCGCATCACCGCCGCGCTGCCGTCCCCAACAGCGAGCGGGGGAGTCACGTCGCTGACCCCGGACATCGCGGCGACCCGGTCGCCGACCTCCTCGAGAGCTACCGTGTCACCCGAGTCGGCGACCAACAGGAGCGGCCCGTTGGCGCCCTCGCCGTAGCCATCGGCGAGCAGGTCGTACGCACGTCGTGTCGTGTCCGATGCGGGACGGTTGCCTGCATCGGAGAAGCCCAGCCTCAGGTCGAGGGCGGGTGCGGCGAGCCCTGCCAGGATCACCACCGCTGCGACGGCCGCCGGCCATGGACGGCGCTGGATGAACCGGCTCCACCGGTACGCCAGCCCGGGCCGCTCCGCACTGGTAGAGCGGTGCGGGAGGCCGATGCGGTCGATGCGCCGCCCGATCATGCCGAGCAGGGCGGGCAGCAGGGTGAGAGCGGCAAGCATCACCATCAGCACCCCGGCTCCGGCGGCGATCACCATCGAGAGGCCGACATTGCCGCCCATGACGAGAAGCCCTGAGATCGCGATCGCGACCGTGCAGCCGGCGAACAGCACCGACCGGCCCGCAGTGTTCATGGCCTTCGCCACCGCGTCCGCGACCGGCAGGCCTTCGGCCAGCGCAGTCCGGAACCTGGTCACGATGAGCAGGGCGTAGTCGATCCCGAGACCGATCCCGAGCATGATCGTCAAGGAGATCGCGAAGTTCGGCATGCTCACCACGTTGCTCGCCAGCATCACGAGGGCGGCGCCGACGCCGACGCCCGACAGGGCGGTGAGCAACGGCAACCCGGCCGCGATGAGCGAGCCGAAGGCGACGACGAGGATGGCCAGGGCGAGCAGGATGCCGACGCCCTCGGCAGCCCCGCCTGGCGCCTCCTGCGTGAACTGGTCGCCGGACAGCTCGACCGTCACACCCGGCGCGTCGAACTCGGACCGCTCCTGCTGGACCGCCTCGGCACGCTCCGCGATCTCTTCGTCCGTGCCGTCACCGAGATCTAGCTCGGCAAACGCGACGGTGCCGTCAGGGGAGATCTGGCCGGGCGCGTGCTGTCCGTACGGACTGTCCACGGCGCCGCCAGGCAACCGCGCGGCGATGCCGGCCAGCAGGTCTTCTACAGCGGTGCGCACCTCAGGGTTGCGGACCCCGTCCTCGATCGACGGGTCGGTGGCGATGACCAATTGGCCGCTGGTCAGCGGGTCGGTCCGGTATCCGGCCTCTGCGAGAAGGTCTGCGGCCCGCTGGCTCTCGGAGCCAGGGTTCGAGAAATCGGTATCACTCTCGCCCGCGAACGTCGTGCCGAGGCCGATCATGCCCGCGACCACGAGTAGCCAAGCCAACAGCACCACCCGCCGTCGCCGCACGGCCAGGTGCGCGAGTCGGTTGATCACGATGCTTCCTCCCCAGGCTCTGCCTCCGTAATGGACGCAGCCAGCGTGCGGAAGGGCATCGATGATCCACATCCGGGAGTGACCCGGACAGTTCCCCGAACCGGCAGGCCGGGAACCCTAGGGGAAGCTGAACGTCAGCCGCGCCACTTGATCGAGCAACCCATGCTGGGCCGGTGCGGCTCGGGAACCGGCTTTCCCGCGAGCACGCGGCCGATCGCGTCTCGCAGCAGTTCGCCCGTGACCGGCACGCTGTTGCCCGGAGTCGACCCGTCGTACGCACCGCGGTAGGCGAGCCTGCGCTCGGCGTCGTACAGGAAGAAGTCGGGTGTGCACGCGGCCTGATATGCGCGTCCGACCTTCTGGGTCTTGTCGACGAGGTACGGGAACGTCCAACCGGCGCGGTCAGCCTGTTCGGCGAGCCGGTCCGGGCGGTCGTCGGGGTAGCTGTCGGCGTCGTTGGTACAGATCCCGACCGTCGTGAGGCCGCGTGGAGCATACTCGGCCACCGTCCTACCGAGGCTGGCCTCGATGTGCCGCACGTACGAGCAGTGGTTGCACAGGAACGCGATGAGCAGCGCCCGGGCTCCCGACAGGTCGGCCAGCGCCACCATACGACCGTTTGTGTCGGGGAGCGCGAAGTCCGGCGCGATGGTGCCCAGGGGAACCATTTCGGAGGTCACAGCCATGCCGCCGATTCTGCCGCTGAACGGACCGCTGGAACAGGGCGGGCGGGGCGCGTGGTAGGAATCTTCGTTATGAGCGCCACCAGCCTGCACGGATCCTGCGTCCTGGTCACAGGCGCGTCTAGCGGCATCGGGCGGGCGTGTGCGGAGGCGTTCTCCGCCGCCGGTGCCAGGGTGATCCTCGCCGCACGCCGGACCAGCCGTCTCGCGGAACTCGCGGAGCGCCTGACCGGCCCGGCACACCTGCTCGCCGTCGACGTCCGCGACCGGCAGGCGGTGGAGAAGGCCATCCGCGGGCTGCCCGCCGAGTGGGCCGGCATCGACATCCTCGTGAACAACGCGGGCCTGGCCGCCGGCTTCGAGCCTGTGCAGGACGGCGACCCCGACGACTGGGACCGGATGCTCGACACCAACGTCAAGGGTCTGCTGTACGTCACCAAGGCCGTCGTCCCGGGCATGGTCGAGCGCGGCCGCGGCCACGTCATCAACATCGGGTCGATCGCCGGACACGAGACCTACCCGAACGGCGCCGTGTACTGCGCGAGCAAGGCGGCTGTGGACCGAATCACGACCGGCATGCGCCTTGATCTCGTCGGCACGGGGGTCAAGGTCTCGACGGTCGACCCTGGCATGGTCGAGACGGAGTTCTCGCTCGTCCGGTTCCACGGCGATGAGGACCGGGCCAGCCGCGTCTATGCCGGCATGCAGCCACTCACCGGTGCCGACATCGCCGATACCGTGCTGTGGGTAGCCACTCGGCCGCCGCATGTACAGGTGGCCGAGGTGATCGTGCTTGCCGGAGCGCAGGCATCAGCGACCGTCGTGCACCGGGAGTGAGAGCCGTGGCCGTGACAGAGCCCAGGCCGCCGGTGTCGCGAGCCCTGCCGGTGCCCCTGCTGCTGGTGGCCGTGATGTGGGCGGTGGAGCTCGTGGACGCCCTCACTCCGCAGCAACTCGACGTCTACGGCATCCGTCCCCAGGACCGTGAGGGGCTTGTCGGCATTTTCGCCGCGCCGTTCCTCCACGCCGGCTTCGCCCACCTGATCGCGAACACCGGCGCGTTCATCGTTCTCGGCGTGCTCATGGCGGCGCTGAGCCGGCGGCCCTGGACGGTGACCATCGGCGTGGTGCTGATCAGCGGCATCGGCGTATGGCTCGTAGGCGTGCCGGGAACCGTGCACGTGGGAGCGAGCGGCCTGGTGTACGGGTACGCAGCGTTCCTGGTGGCATGGGGAGTACTGACCAAGCGGGTGGTCAGCATCCTCGTCGCCATAGTCGTCGTGCTGCTCTACGGCGGGCTGGTACTGGGAGTGCTACCCACACAGTCCGGTGTGTCGTGGCAGGGCCACTTGTTCGGCGCGGTCGGAGGGATTGTCGTCGCGTACTGGCTCAGCAAGCGGTCGCAGCCGGCGCGGCTGCCGTAGGCGTTACCGCTCCTCGGCAGCGGCAGAGGTAGACGTCTGCGCGAGCCGGTGGGTCTCGTCGTGCCATTCCACCGTGAGCGGACGAAGCTTCGCCTCGTGGCGACGGCCGTGGTGGCCGCAGAACAGCAACTCACTGCCGCCGGGCATGACGGCTCGGATGTAGGCTTGTGCGCCGCAGCTGTCGCAGCGGTCTACGGCTCTGAGCTGGGCGGCGACTGCTGTTGTCACTCCGGCTCCTTCTTTCGGGGAAGTCGTGCCAGTAGAACATGCAAGCAGACCCGGGTCCATCCCCGCCAAGGCTGGTCGGCCGGTTCGCTTTGAGCGAAGCTCCCGCGCG
The DNA here is from genome assembly GCA_964570165.1 of uncultured Actinomycetes bacterium. Taxonomy (GTDB): domain Bacteria; phylum Actinomycetota; class Actinomycetes; order Jiangellales; family Jiangellaceae; genus JBMCTR01. The sequence goes on along the minus strand of CAZMXH010000138.1, from coordinate 859 downwards.
TCCGGCGGCTGCCGGACCGGCGTGCCGCGGGCGCCCTGTCACAGGCGGGCACTACCCTGGCAGGGTTCCTAGATCGAGTCTCGCGAGCGAGGAGTTCGACACGTGAGCGCGCAGCCGGCGGAGCTTCCGGTGAGGTTGTCCCGGTCACACTCCACCGACTACACCGCCCGTCATCTGTCGGTGCTGGAGGGGCTCGAGGCCGTGCGAAAGCGGCCCGGGATGTACATCGGCTCGACGGACTCCCGCGGCCTGATGCACTGCCTGTGGGAGATCATCGACAACGCGGTGGACGAGGCGCTGGACGGCCACTGCCGCCACGTCGAGGTCATCCTCAACCGCGACGGCTCGGCGGAGGTGCGCGACGACGGCCGCGGCATCCCGGTCGATGAGCACACCAGGACCGGCCTCTCGGGGGTCGAGGTTGTGTTCACCAAGCTGCACGCGGGGGGCAAGTTCGGCGGCGCCTCGTACGCCGCCACCGGAGGGCTGCACGGCGTCGGCGCCAGTGTCGTGAATGCGCTGTCGGCACGGCTCGACGTGGAGGTCGACCGCGGCGGCATGGTCCACGCGATGTCGTTCCGGCGGGGGGAGCCGGGCATTTTCGCCAACGGCGGCCCGGACGATGCGTTCGAGCCGTTCACCGACCACTCCGAGCTGCGGGTGCTCCGCCGGGTGGCGAAGCGGGTCACTGGCACCCGCGTCCGGTTCTGGCCTGACCGGCAGATCTTCCTGCCAGAGGCCGACTTCGTGCTGGACGAGCTGCTCGCTCGCGCTCGACAGACCTCGTACCTCGTCCCTGGCCTCGAGCTGACCGTGCGCGACGAGCGCGGTGCCGAGCCGGTCACCGAGGTGTTCCGGC
>CAZMXH010000137.1:0-8353 GCA_964570165.1 uncultured Actinomycetes bacterium | reverse complement strand
CGTCCTCGACGGCGCCGACGCGGTGATGCTCTCGGGCGAGACCAGCATCGGGGCGTACCCAGTTGAGGCCGTCACTACCATGGCCCGGATCGTGGAGACGGTCGAGGAGAACGGGCTCGATCGGATCCCGCCGCTGGGTACGAAGCCCCGGACCAAGGGCGGTGCGATCACCCGGGCGGCTATCGAGGTCGCTGACGTACTCGGCGCCAAGTATCTCGTGGCCTTCACACAGACCGGCGATTCGGCGATGCGGATGTCACGCTTGCGCTCGCCGATCCCGTTGTTAGCGTTCACGCCGTTGGAGTCGACACGCAACCGGCTCGCGCTGAGCTGGGGAATCGAAGCATTCCTCGTACCGCAGGTCAGCCATACCGACGCCATGGTGCTGCAGGTTGACCGGATGCTGCTGGAGATGTCGCGCTGCCGCCGCGGCGACCTCGTGGTGATCGTCGCTGGGTCGCCGCCCGGAATCCCGGGCTCCACCAACGCGATGCGCGTGCACCGCATCGGGGACGCCGTCGGGCAGATCGCGCCGGGTTACCGATAGCACGGATCGCTGCGAGATCATCCAGGGAAGGGGCATCTCAAACGATCACACCATCGTGCCCGAGGCGGGACTCGAACCCGCACGCCCGCGAGGGCAATGGATTTTGAGTCCATCGTGTCTACCAGTTCCACCACTCGGGCAGGCCGAGCCACGGCTCGGTCCCAGGGAAGGGTAGCGCGAACCCGTACGCGGCGGGTAGCAGCGCCACTGCACGGATCCGTCCGTCCCGTTTCGTGGGCGGGCGTGTCGTCCGCGGAGTGTTCGGCCGTGCACCGGGCCCCTCTAAGTAGGCTTTTCCCGTGACCGATGCGACTGCTGCACCCACCCGGCGCGTTCTCGTCGCTGAAGACGAGTCCCTGATCCGCCTAGACCTGATCGAGATGCTCGGCGAGGAAGGGTACGAGGTCGTGGGTGAGGCCGGCGACGGGGCCGAGGCGGTAAAGCTGGCCGAAGAACTCGCACCGGATCTCGTTGTGCTGGACGTCAAGATGCCCGTCCTCGACGGAATCTCGGCCGCCAAGCGCATCGTCGAACAACGGATCGCGCCGGTCCTGATCCTCACCGCGTTCTCCCAGCGGGACCTCGTCGAGCGGGCCAGCGAGGCAGGTGCCATGGCGTACCTGGTCAAGCCGTTCACCCGGGCCGACCTGGTGCCGGCCATCGAGATGGCGCTGTCACGGCACGACGAGCTCACCCAGCTCGAGCAGGAAGTAAGTGACCTGACCGAGCGCTTGGAGACGCGCAAGCAGGTGGAGCGCGCCAAAGGCATCCTGCAGAGCCGGTTCGGCCTATCGGAGCCCGATGCGTTCCGTTGGATCCAGAAGGCGGCCATGGACAAGCGCACCACGATGCGCGAGGTCGCGAGCGTCGTCATCGCTGAGACGGCCGAGGCTGACGAGGGCGACTAGGCCGGTGCGGGTACGGGGGGTCACGGGGGTTGTCGCCGTTGTCGTGGTGCTCTGCGGGTGCGCACAGCTCGAGAGCCTGACGGCCGACGACGGGGGGACCGCGAGTCCGCTGGTCGCCCGAGTGGCGGTGCTGGTGCCGGACGACCGCAGCCACGCAACGGCGGCGGACGGCGTCGCGGCGGCTGTCCGGCTGGCGCTCGAGGATGTCACGGTTCGCGGCTGGACGATTGAGGTCGAGCGCGTGTCCGACGGCAGCGTGGACGGTACGACCGCAGCGGCCGCCACTCAGCTCGCCGATGACCCTGACATGATCGCCGTAGTGGGCGGGTTGTCGTCGCCGGTGGTGCGGGCCGTTCAGCCGGTGCTGGACGATGCCGGGATCCCGTTCGTCTCCCCGGCCGACGCGGCACCCGAGCACACTCGCGGCGCGGACCCTACGATGCCCCGGCGGCCCTACGAGTCGTACTTCCGGGCGGCCGTCCCAGAGACGGATCCCCAAGAGACCGCCGCGGAGTACGCCGTCCTCGGGCTCCGCGCGAAGACGGTCGCCGTGGCAGACGAGGACGCGCCCGGCGAGGCGGCGGACTTCGAGCGGCACGCTCGCCGACTGGGCGCGGAGGTGGTCTCGGACGGCAAGCCCTGGGCGCAGGCGCCGGTGTGGTACGTGGCAGCCGATGCGCACGTGGCGGCGGAGGTCGCCAGGCACAAGTCGGAGCCGGTGGTTATCGGCGGGCGCGGGCTGGTGACCGACGAGTTCCTCGCGGCGGCCGGGCCGGCCGCAGAGGGCACGGTGGCGGTGACCCCCGCGACACTGGAGCCGTCGGCTGGGCGCACCGTCGCGGGGCTGGAGAACCCGGGTGAGTTCGGCGCAGCCGCCTACGACGCGGGCACCGCGCTGGCCGGGATGCTCGAACGCTGCCTGCCGTCGGTCCGTACCGGCCCTGCCCGCGAGGCCCGCGTGGGCTGCCTGGCCGAGCTTGGCCGTGCCGGGTTCGATGGGGTCACCGGGGAGTTCTCATTTGACCGGTACGGTGATCGGCCGGGTGCGTTTCCCCAAGTACACGTGGTTGCGGACGGCGCGTGGACGAAGCTGGATGGCTCGTGAGCCGAAACCGGTGGGCTACTTTCTGCCCATTCGTCGCAGCAGTTAGGCTTTTCACCTTGTAGCGCAGGACCGGAGGAAGCCTGATGTCCCCCCGTACCACTCTGGCTTGGCGTCTGGCCGCCGCCGCGGGCGCAGCGTCTCTCGTGCTCTCGGCGTGCAGCGGCGACGGCGATGACGGTGCCTCGACCGAGGAGGCCGCTGACGAGTCGGCGGACGAAGCGAGGGAGTTCTCCGGGCAGCTTCGTCTCGGGGCGCTGCTACCCGAGACTGGCAGCCTCGAGTTCCTCGGCCCGCCGTTGTTCGCTGGCGTCGACCTGGCCGTCGAAGAGATCAACGCGGCCGGTGGCGTGGGTGGCGCTGAGGTCGCGATGACCCACAAGGACTCCAACGACACCTCCACGGACACCGCGGTAAGGAACGCCGCCGAACTCATCGACCAGGGAGTGTCCGCGATCATCGGCCCCGCGAGCTCGGCCGTGTCGATGACCGTGATCGATGACATCGTCGGCAGCGGAACGCTGATGGTCTCGCCGTCCAACACGGCTACTACCTTCACGGCGTACCCGGACAACGACCTGTACTTCCGGACCGCACCCTCCGACGTGCTTCAGGGCAGAGTCCTCGGTGAGCTCGTCCGGTCCGACGGCCACGACAACGTCGGGATTCTGTCGCTTGACGACGAATACGGCGACGGCCTCGCAGAGAACGTGGCGCTCGCCGTGGAGGACGGCGGGGGGACCATCGTCGACCGGATCACCTACGACCCGCAGGCGGCGTCGTTCACCACGGAAGTGACGCAGATGGTCACGGCAAGCCCAGACGCGCTCGTGCTGATCGGCTTCGTGGAGACGCTGTCGGTCCTCCCCGAGCTTGAGTCGCAGGGCATCGGGCCGCAGGACATCCCCGTGTACTTCGTCGACGGCAATCTCTCCAACTACGGCGAAGACCTCCCGGAGGGCTTTCTCGCCGGCAGCAAGGGCACTCTGCCCGGCTCGGATGCAGGTGAGGAGTTCCAGCAGCGGCTACTGGAGGTCAATCCGGATCTTAATGACTTCAGCTATGCCGCCGAGGCCTACGACGCCGTCATGCTGACCGCCCTCGCCGCCACGAGCGCGAACTCGTTCGAGCCGGAGGCCATCGCGAGCCACATGGTCGACGTCTCGCGCAACGGCACGGAGTGCACCTCCTTCGAGGAGTGCGCGCAACTGCTGCAGGACGGCGAGGACATCGACTACAACGGTGCCTCGGGTCCGATCACCTTCAGCCCGGACGGTGACATCACCGAGGCATCGATCGGGATCTACCAGTACGGCGAGGACAACACCTACGAGAACGTCGAGTACCGTTCCGGCACGCTGTAACACGTTCGATCACGTTCGGCAGGCGGGCCCCTGCCCCGGTAGGGCTGCATGCCTGTCGGAGCGAGGTCGCACCTGCCGAACGTGATCGAACGACCTGCTGGCGCTAGGAGACCTTAGCGAGCGTGCCGAGGTAAAGCTCGATGACCTTCGGGTCATGCATGAGATCCTGCCCGGTGCCGGTGTAGGCATTGCGGCCCTGGTCGAGCACGTAGCCGCGATCGGCGACCTGCAGGCAGCGCCGGGCGTTCTGCTCGACCATGACGACCGAGACGCCCGCCTGGTTGATCTGGCGCACCCGCAAGAAGACCTCATCCTGCAGCGCGGGCGACAGCCCCGCCGACGGCTCGTCGAGCAGAATGACCGACGGGCTCGCCATCAGGGCACGTCCCATCGCCACCATCTGCCGCTCGCCGCCGGACAGCGAGCCGGCACGCTGCTTGCGCCGGTCCGCGAGCGCGGGGAACAGTGCGACTACCGCCTCGAATCTCTCGGCGAAACGCTTCGGATCCTGGTACAACCCCATCTCGAGGTTCTCCTGGACAGTCAGCCGCGGGAACACGTTGTTCGTTTGCGGCACGAAGCCGACGCCCATGCTCACCAGTTGGTCGGGCCGGTAGTGGGTGATGTCGGTCCCCTTCAGCGTGACTCTTCCGCTGCGCACCTTTAGCAGGCCGAACATCGCCTTCAGCAGCGTCGACTTGCCGGCCCCGTTCGGACCGATGATGCCGACGATCTCGCCCTCGCGGCAGTACAGGTCGCAGCCGTTCAGAATGTTGACCTCGGGCACATAACCCGCCACGAGTTCGTCGACCCTCAGTAGCGCTCCCTCCGCCGCCTCGAGGTGAGCGCTCCTGTCGTATACCTCGTGATCGCCCGCGGCGGTCATATGCTCATCCTCCGGTCTCGCTCGATGCTGCTCACCTGCACCTCCGGCGGGTCGTTTCTAATGGTCCCGATGGCGTTCGGCGGCGACAGACTTCTCCGCCGCCGTCTCGTCGTGGTGTGCCCCGAGGTAGGCGTCGATGACGGCCTCGTTGACCATGACGACCTCAGGCGGTCCCTCGGCGATCACCGCGCCCTGGCTCATCACCACGACCCAGTCCGAGATCCCGCGCACCATGTCCATGTCGTGCTCGATGAACAGTACCGTCAACCCTTGCTCACGAAGGTCCTTGACGTGTTGCAGCAACGCATGCGTGAGCGCCGGATTGACGCCCGCCATCGGCTCGTCGAGCATGATGAGTTCCGGCTCCACCATGAGCGCGCGGGCCATCTCCAGCAGCTTGCGCTGGCCCCCGGACAGCGTGCCGGCGTACTCATCTCGCATGTGGTCGAGTTGGAACCGCGCGAGCAACTCCTCCGCACGTTCGGTGATCTCTCGTTCTTGCTGGCGCCAGAGGAAACTGAACATGGCGTTCCAGAACGACTCGCCACGCTGATTGGTCGCTCCGAGGCGCATGTTCTCTATGACCGTTAGACGGGAAAGCGCCTTTGTCAGCTGGAACGTCCGGACCATGCCGGTACGGGCGACGCGGTAGGCGGGGAGGCCAGACAGTTCCTGGCCGTTGAACGTCCACGTCCCGTGGTTGGCCCGGTCGAACCCGGTCAGCAAGTTGAACAGGGTGGTCTTACCCGCGCCGTTGGGTCCGATCAGCGCGGTGATGGAGCCGCGCTGGACTTCGAGGTGGTCGACATCGACAGCGGTCAGACCACCGAACCGGCGCACCACGCTGTCGGCGGTGAGAATCGGATCGGGTTTGGCAACGCCCGGCTTGTGCGGAACGTCTGCGAAGGCACGCAGCGCCTCCTCGCGCTTCGGCGTCGCAACTGTGGTGTCGGAGGCGCCCATGGGGACGGGTCGGTTCGGGCTGTCAGGTACCTCAGCGGCCATCGTACGCCTGCTTCCTCATGTACTGCTCTTCGTTAGGGTTCCACCACCGTTGCCCAGAGTGCGGAGCTTAGCTGGCCGGTAGGGAACTGGAACATCCCCCGCCGACACGGATCCGCGGCTTCCGACTGTTTCAGGTATGGCCAGTACACGTACAAGAGTGTCACATACCGCCCTCGGTAACAGGCTGCAACAGGCAGGTTATGCGCGCGGTGCAGACCCGTCGTCCCTCCTCATCGGTGATGACGATCTCGTAGCTCGCCGTCTGCCGGCCAAGGTGGGCTGGGGTCGCCACACCCGTGACGTAACCAGATCGCACGGCCCGATGGTGCGTCGCGTTGATGTCGATGCCCACTGCGACTCGGTCCGGCATCGCGTGCATCCCGGCGGCGTAGGACCCGAGCCCCTCCGCGAGGACGCACGACGCGCCGCCGTGCAGCAGTCCGACCGGCTGTGTGTTGCCATCGACGGGCATCCGGCCCACCATCCGGTTGGGGCGCGCCTCGAGGATCTCTATGCCCATGCGCTCATGCAACGGCGCGGTAGGCAGTTGGGCGATGACCGCGTCTTGGTCGTCGAATCGGGTGTCTGTCATATCCGGAGACTATGGTGGCAGCCGTGGCTGACTCGAACACCTCCCCACGACTGCTCCTGCTCGATGGCCACTCGCTGGCATACCGGGCGTTCTACGCGTTGAAGGACGCCAACCTCGTCACGACGACCGGCCAGCACACCGAAGGCGTCTATGGCTTCACGTCGATGCTCATCAACGTGCTGCGGGACGAAGAGCCGACGCACGTGGCTGTGGCTTTCGACGTCTCGCGGCAGACCTTCCGTGCCGAGAAGTTCGCCGACTACAAGGCCAACCGCCTCGAGACGCCGGAGGACTTTCGTGGACAGATCGAACTTGTCAAGGACGTGCTGGCTGCGCTGCACATACCGGCAATCGAGAAGCAGGGTTACGAGGCCGACGACATCATCGCGACGCTGGCCAAGCGCGCCGAGGCCGAAGGGCTCGAAGTCCTTATCTGCACCGGCGACCGCGACACCTTCCAGTTGGTGAGTGACCACGTGACCGTGCTGTACCCGCGGCGCGGCGTATCAGACCTGCTGCGCATGACTCCCGAGGCCGTCCGGGAGAAGTACGGGCTGTCTCCCGAGCAGTACCCCGACTTCGCCGCTTTGCGTGGCGACCCATCCGACAACCTGCCGAAGATTCCGGGGGTCGGCGAGAAGACCGCGGCGAAATGGGTGGTGGAGTACGGCTCGCTGGACGATCTTGTCGCTCGGGTGGACGAGGTTCCGGGCAAGGCGGGCGACGCGCTGCGCGCGCACCTCGGCCAGGTGCTCACCAACCGCCAGCTCACCGAACTGGTCCGCGACGTCCCGCTGGACGTAACAACCGACGATCTGATCCGGCGGCCGTGGGACCGCGAGCAGGTGCATCGGATCTTCGACTCCCTTGAGTTCCGCGTGCTGCGCGACCGGCTCTACGAGACGCTGGCGACGATCGAGCCGGAGGCCGAGGAAGGGTTTGAGGTCGACATCGTGCAGCTTGGCGCGGGCGACGCCGCGAAGTGGCTGGCGGAGCACGCCGCCTCTGGCAGAGTGGGCGTGTCCGTACGAGGCTGGTGGAGGAGCGGTACTGGCGAGGCGACCGAGGTCGCGATGGCTACCGGTGACGGTGCCGCGGCATGGTTCGATCCGGCTTCTCTCACCGTGGACGACGACGCCGCCGTGGCGCGATGGCTGGCCGATCCGGAACGGCCGAAGGTCTTCCACGATGCGAAGGGCCCACTGCACGCGCTGGCCGCCCGTGGCTGGGAGGTCGCGGGGGTTGCTAGCGACACCGCGCTGTCCGCGTTCCTCGTCCTGCCGGGCCAGCGGTCTTACGACCTGGCCGATCTCGTGCTGCGCTTCGTGGGCCGGGAGTTGCGCGCCGAGACCGGCGATGGCGCCGCACAGCAACTGTCGCTCGATGGCGCGGACGAGGAGCAGGTCGGCGAGAGGGAGGCGATCAAGGCGCGCGCGGTGCTGGACCTGTCCGCCGCGCTGGACGCCGAGCTAGAGAAACGCGGCGGGCGACGGCTGTTGGAGGAGGTGGAGCTGCCGCTCGTGGGCGTCCTCGCGGACATGGAGCGCGCGGGCGTCGCGGTCGATGTGGACCACTTGGAGGCGCTGGAGCTGTCGTTCGCCGACGCGGTCAAGCGCGCTGCCGATGACGCCTACGCCGCTATCGGCCGCGAGGTGAACCTGGGCTCCCCGAAGCAGCTCCAGGTGGTGCTTTTCGACGAGCTCCAGATGCCCAAGACGAAGCGGACGAAAACCGGCTACACGACCGACGCCGACGCGCTGGCCGAGCTGTACGGCAAGACCGAGCACCCGTTCCTGGAGGCACTTCTGCGCCATCGGGACGCTTCTCGGCTGCGGGTCACCGTGGAGGGCTTGCTGAAAGCTGTCGGTGACGACGGGCGCATCCGGACCACGTACAACCAGATGATCGCGGCAACGGGCCGGCTGTCGTCAACGGATCCGAACCTGCAG
>CAZMXH010000136.1:0-8363 GCA_964570165.1 uncultured Actinomycetes bacterium | reverse complement strand
CCGGCCTCGCCGCGGGGCTGCGCGCACTGCCGCCGGCCGCCCCGACGGTGGCCGTGCTCGCTGCCGACCTGCCCGCGGTGTCCCCGGCGGTGGTTCTCGTCCTCGTGGACAGCGTGGTCGGGGACGGGGCGGTGGCCATCGACAGCGGGGGCCGGCTGCAGCCGCTGCTCGCGGCCTACCGCCGGGACGCGCTGGCAGCCGCCCTGGCCCGAATCGGCGACCCCGCCGGCCGACCGGTAAACCTTTTGGTGGACGCGTTGGATCTCGCCGAGGTCCCGGTGACCGACGCGGCAAGCGACATCGACACGCCAGGCGACCTGGCTCGCTGGGAGGAGAGAGAAGCGTGATCGACAAATGGGTGGACGAGCTCTGCAGAGAGCTCAGCGTGCCCCGCGACGCCGTGGACATCAACGCGGTGCTCGAACTGGCGAAGGACGCGGCGCACAGCGTCGAACGGCCCGCCGCGCCGGTGACCGCGTATCTGGTCGGCTACGCCGCGGGCGCCCGGGGCGGCGGCACCGCGACCATCGAGGAACTGATCCGGAGTGCCAGCCGGCTCGCGCGGGGTTGGGACACCGGGCCGCCAGCGAGGTAGCGCGTCCGCTAGCGTCGGCCTCATGGCGATGGAAGGCTCGTTCCGGCTGCCCGAGAGCGAGGTTCACCCTTTCACGCGCATCATCCGTCGGGTGTTGTTCGCCATCGGCACGCTCATCGCCGCCGCGATCCTCGTCTGGCTGGTGCCCGGGTACACCGACGAGGTGGACGGGCACGTCACGTTCATGGACGCCCTGTACTTCTCCACGGTGAGCCTGTCCACCACCGGCTACGGCGACATCGTCCCGGCAAGCGACGCGGCACGCGCCGTCCACATCTTCGCCGTGACGCCGTTGCGGGTGCTGTTCCTGCTCGCGCTGATCGGTGCCAGCGTGGAAGCGCTGGCCTCGCACACCCGTGAGCGGTGGCGCATCTACCGTTGGAGGAAGTCATTGCACGACCACACAGTGGTCATCGGCTTCGGCGTCAAGGGACGCAGCGCGGTGACCAGCCTCATAGAGAACGGCATCCAGCCGAGCCAGATCGTCGTCGTCGACCCGAAGCAGATGGCGGCCACCGAGGCCAACGAACTCGGGATCACCGCGATCGTCGGAAACGCCACCCGGTCGGAGGTGCTCAACCGCGCGGACGTGGCGAGCGCTGAGCGGATCATCATCACCACAGACCGGGACGACACCAACATTCTCGCCACGCTGACCGCGCGAAAGCTGAATCCCAAGGCGGACGTCTGCGTGGCGATCCGGGAGGCGGACAACGTGGACCTTGCCCGGCAGGGCGGCGCCAGCACCGTGGTCCCCTCGTCCGACGCCGTCGGCCGGATCCTGGGCCTGGCCGCGGTCAGCCCTCCGCTGGGCCACGTCCTCGAGGATCTCCTCGTTACGGGCACCGGCATGGACGTCACCGAGCGGCCTGTGACCCCACGCGAAGAGGGACGCACGCCGAAGCAGATCGACGACGTCGTCCTCGCCGTCGTACGCGACGAACGGCTCTACGCTTACCACGAGCCTGCGATCGGGCATCTGGTTCGCGGGGACCGTATCGTCGTGGTGCGGCCGTCCGAGGTGCTGCCTTGGGCCCGCCGCGCGGAAGCCGACGGCCAGCCCGTGGAGGAGATCTGATGTACGCCGTCGTCGTTGCGGAGCCGGGACCGCCCGAGGCGATGCGCTGGCAACAGGTCCCCGATCCGGTGGTCGAGCCTGGCACGGTACGGCTGCGGGTCGCCGCTACCTCGGTGAATCGGGCGGACCTGATGCAGCGCATGGGTCGCTACCCGCCACCGCCGGGGGCGCCGGAGTGGCTCGGCCTGGACTGCAGCGGCACGGTGGAGGAGGTAGGCCCCGGCGTCACGGGATGGTCGGTAGGCGACGAGGCATGCGCCTTGCTCTCCGGCGGCGGGTACGCCGAGCAGGTCGTGGTGCCGGCAGGCCAGTTGCTGCCGATCCCCCGCGGCGTCGACCTGGTCACTGCGGCAGGCCTGCCCGAGGTGTGCTGCACCGTCTGGTCGAACGTGTTCATGACGGCCGGGCTGCAGCCCCACGAGGTGCTGCTGGTACACGGCGGCGGCAGCGGCGTCGGAACGATCGCGATCCAGTTGGCACGCGCCGTGACCGCGACGGTGGCCGCCACCGCAGGCTCGGCCGAGAAGCTGGCCAGATGCGAGAAGCTCGGCGCCTCGATCCTGATCAACTATCGCGACGAAGACTTCGTGTCCGTGCTATGGGAGGCGACCGGCGGGCACGGTGCGGACGTCATTCTCGACGTGGTCGGCGCGGAGTACCTCGCCCGCAACGTCGATGCGCTGGCCATCAACGGGCGGCTGCTCGTCATCGGCCTGCAGGGCGGGCGGCGGGCCGAACTGGACCTTGGCGCGCTGCTAGCCAGGCGGGCCGCACTGATCGGGACCACGCTGCGCGCACGTCCTCCTGCCGAGAAGGCGACCATCGTGGCGGCGGTGCGCGAGCACGTGTGGCCGCTGCTGGAGTCCGGCGACGTCCAGCCGGTGGTCGACCGGGTCCTCCCCATCTCGGAGGTCGTCGAGGCGCACCGAGCGGTCGAGGCGAGCGAACATGTCGGCAAGGTGCTGCTGACCGTCCCGTGACACGGTTACCGACCACCCTGGAGTCAGGTCACCTGATCGCCGCTACCTCACCTGATCCACGCCAAGAAGATGATCAGATGAGCTACTAGCCGTATATGGGTGTGGTTACTCGTCTGATCTCATCTCGGAATGTGAACACCAAACGATCAGGTGGGTCATCGTCACCCTGGCCCGCAGGTGGGTAACCTGATCGTCAGGCGACACCTCCGGAGCGCGGACCTGATCGTCGCGCGACACCTCGAGCTGGGTGCTTCCCAGCGCGGCGAGCCGTCCGTCTTCGTGTTGATCGTGCCGTGCCGAGGTGTCCTGTTGTCGCAAGTATTCTGGAGTGGGGACGCACTAGTCGGTCCTGGCACTCCGGCCTGCCGGTGAGATCCGGGCCATTGAGGGAGGATGGTGATATGAGCGAACAGAACGAGAAACCGGGCAGCGGCAAGATCGTGGTGGTCGGACCTGACGGCATGGCCGTGCAGAGTGCGTCCGAGGAACGCGAGTCCGAGGAGGAGTCCCAGCGCTCCCTGACCGACCTGGTCGAGCAGCCGGCCAAGGTGATGCGGATCGGCAGCATGATCAAGCAGCTCCTCGAGGAGGTCAAGGCTGCGCCGCTCGATGAAGCCAGCAGGGTTCGCATGCGTGAGATCCACCAGACCTCGATCAAGGAGCTTGAGGATGGGCTCGCGCCCGAACTGATTGAGGAACTCGAGCGGCTCACGTTGCCGTTCGCCGAGGATCAGACGCCGACGGACGCAGAACTTCGCATCGCCCAAGCACAGCTCGTCGGATGGCTCGAAGGCCTGTTCCACGGCATCCAGACGACGCTTTTCGCGCAACAGATGGCTGCACGTGCCCAACTCGAGCAGATGCGCCGAGCGCTGCCATCAGGCGCGACCCCGGTGCCCGGCCAGGGCGTTCCGGGGCGGGGTGCCCCAGGTCAGCGCGAGGCCGAAGAGCCCCAGCATGGCCGGGGCATGTACCTGTAGCACGCCTCCCACCGGTGCGCTCGCCCCGCCCGCCAGGCCGGCGGCGCGTTGAGTAAATGATCAGCGGATAGTCCGGGCGAACGGCGCCGAACTGCGGGTACGACCCAAATCCGATGTCTCGTTCCATTCCCCCCCGGGCATAGGGCATGACACAATTCGATCATGGAGATTCCGTTCGCGGCTTCCGAGCGCAGGAGCCTCGGAGTGGAATGGGAGCTCCAGTTGGTCGACCTCGAGACCCGCGAGCTGACGGCTGCCTCCATTGAGATTTTGCGCCAGATGTATCCCACTGGGCCGGAAGAGACCGCCAAGGTCAAGCATGAACTGCTGCAATGCACCTTGGAGGTCATCACCGGCATCTGCGGCACCGTCGCGGAGGCGTGCGCCGATCTGCGGGACACCGTTGTCACGGTCCGAGACATCGCCGCGGGCATGAATGTCGGCATCTTGTGTGCGGGTACGCATCCGACAAGCCATTGGATCAACCAGCCGGTCACACCAAACCCGCGGTACGAACAGCTCGTCGAGCAGTTGCAATGGGTCGCCCGGCAGTTCCAGATCTTCGGCATCCACGTTCACGTCGGCGTCTCGGACCGTGACAGGGTCTTGCCGATCATCAACGGGGTCTCGACCTATCTTCCCCATCTGCTGGCGCTGTCGGCCTCGTCACCGTTCTGGCTCGGCATCGACACCGGGCTCGCGTCCGCCCGCAGCACCGTGTTCGAGGCGCTGCCGCGCGCGGGCCTGCCCAGGCAGTTGTCCCGCTGGGACGAGTTCGAGGAGTACATGGACACGTTGCTCGCGACCAGATCGGTGGAGTCGGTACGGGAAGTGTGGTGGGACGTGCGCCCGCATCCCGACTTCGGCACAGTGGAGCTGCGGATCTGCGACGGTCTCCCAACCTTGCAGGAGATCGCCGCCGTGGCCGCGCTGACGCAATGCCTCGTCGAACGGTTCGATCGCGATCTCGAGGCCGGCAAGGTGCCGAGTGCTCCAGACAGTTGGGTACTGCACGAGAACAAGTGGCGCGCCGCGCGGTACGGGCTGGACGCCGAGCTCATCGCGGAGGACCATCGCTCGCTGGTACCCGTCCGAGACGCGTTGCGAAACCTGGCTAGCGAGCTCACCCCCATTGCCCATACACTCGGGTGCGCTGGAGAGTTGCGTGGCGTCGACCGCATCCTGGAGACCGGCGCCAGTTATCAGCGTCAACGCGCTGTCGCAGCGGCCAGCGAAGGAGACCTCACCAGGGTCGTGGACAGCCTTCTGGACGAGATGGCAGCAGGATTGCAGTGACCGATAGCTGGCTCGCAGGCTGGGTGCGGGACAATCACGCCGAGCTTGTCGAGATTCGACGCCGGATTCACGCCAGGCCCGAACTTGCCTTTCACGAGTTCGCGACAACCAAGCTCCTGGTGGGGCGGCTGGCGAAGGCGGGGCTGCGACCCCGCCTCCTGCCGTGCGGTACCGGCCTCGTCGTGGACGTCGGCTCCGGCCCGCCAACGGTGGCGTTGCGCGCCGACCTCGACGCCCTACCCGTCGACGACGTGAAGGCAGTGCCGTACCGCTCGACCGTCAGCGGTGCCTGCCACGCCTGCGGGCACGACGCGCACACCACTATCGCGCTCGGCGCGGCTCTGGCGCTCGCCGAGGCACCTGACCTGCCCGGACGGGTACGGGTGATCTTCCAGCCCGCCGAAGAGCGGATGGGCGGCGCCCGCGAGGTCATCGGCTCCGGCGAACTCGATGGCGTGGAGCGGGTGTTCGCGCTGCATTGCGACGCTCACCTTCCGGTCGGACAGGTTGGTGTCAGGGTCGGTCCGATCACCGCGGCCTGTGACCGAGTCGAGGTCCGCCTCGACGGTCCCGGGGGCCACACCGCCCGTCCGCACCTTACGGTCGACCTGGTCGACATGCTCGCCCGGATCGCGGTGAGCACCCCCGCCCTGCTCACCCGCAGGGTGGATACGAGGGCGGGACTGTCTCTCGTCTGGGGCGCGATCCAGGCCGGTGAAGCGGCGAACGCCATCCCCAGCAGCGGCGTGCTCCGCGGCACCGTGCGGGTGCTCGACCATGAGGCGTGGGCGGACGCGGAGAAGCAGGTCAGCGCCGCGGTAGCGGACGCGGCCGCCGGGACGGGAGCAAGCATCGACATCCGCTACGAGCCCGGAGTCCCGCCGGTCGTCAACGACGAGGCCACGGTGGCGATGCTACGTGCGGCGGTGAGCGCCGAGCTTGGTGCGCAGGCGATCGTGGGAACGCGGACCAGCATGGGCGGCGAGGACTTCGCGTGGTACGGCGAGCACGTGCCGGTGGCGATGGCGCGCCTCGGCACTCACAGAGATCAGCTTGCCACCGTGCGCGACCTGCATCAGGGCAACTTCGACATCGACGAGGAGGCGCTCGACGTCGGGGTACGCGTGCTGGTTCGCACCGCGCTCACCGCACTCGCTGGTTGAGCAGGCCCTCGACGATCTGCGCGACGCCGTCCTCATCGTTGGCCGGAGCCGTCCTCGCCGCGCTCGCCAGCACGTCCGGGTGCGCATTCGCCACCGCGTAGCCGGTGCCGGCCCATGCCAGCATCGGCAAGTCGTTGGGCATGTCACCGAACGCCACGACCTCCTGCGGCTCGACGCCCAGGTTCTCCGCGAGGCGGCCGAGCGTCGACGCCTTCGTCACGCCGGCCGCCGAGACCTCCAGCAGGCCGGACCGGCTTGAGTGGGTCAACTCGACCAGATCGCCGGCGAGTTCCTTCGCCCACGCGAGAAGGTCGTCGGGTCCGATGTGCTCGTGCCGGACCAGCAGCTTGACCACGCCGTCCGCGGCCAGTTCCTCGATCGGTCCGACTCGCGGCACCCCCATCTCAGCGTTGTCGCTACGGTAGCCGGGCTCTCTCGCGAACCCGTCGTACGCCGTCTCGATAGCGAACGACACGCCTGGGATCGCCGCGCGCACGATGCCTGCGACCTCGAGGATGGTGGCCCTGCTGAGAGGGCGGGTGGCGGCGACCGCGTCGGTGTGCATGTCGTAGACGACCGCGCCGTTCGCGCAGATCGCCATCCCCGTATGGCCGAGTGCCGCCGCGACGGGGCGGATCCACCGCGACGGACGACCCGAGGCGATGACCACCACCATCCCGGCCGCCTCCGCGGACTGCAACGCGCGGACCGTCCGGTCGGAGACCGAGCCGTCGGACCGCAGCAGCGTGCCGTCGAGGTCTGAGGCGATCAGTCGATGGGTCATGGCCACGCTCTCAATTCTCCGCTACTCCGCGACGTGTCAGGTCGAGTCCCCCACAGCAAGGTCAGCGAGCTGTCCGGCCTGACAACCCGCCGCCGACAGAAGGGGGTCGGATCGCAATGTTACTCACTAGTAGATACACTGTGGTTACCAGTGAGTAACATGCGGCGGGGAACGACATGGGCCACTACAAGTCCAACCTTCGGGACATCGAGTTCACGCTCTTCGAGGTGTTCGGCCGGGATGAGGTACTCGGCCATGGTCGGTACGAGGACGTCGATCCGGACACGGTGCGCGCCCTTCTGGCCGAGGTGGAGCGGCTCGCCCGGGAGGATCTCGCCGCGTCGTACGAGGACGGCGACCGCAACCCGCCGGTCTACGACCCGCGCAGCAGGTCAGTCACCGTCCCCGACTCGATCAAGAAGTCGTTCAAGGCGCTCGCCGATATCGAACTGTGGCGCGGAGTCATGCCGAAGGAACTGGGCGGCTCACCCGTCCCGCCGTCGGTGTACTGGGCGGCGGCCGAGCTGATCCTCGGGTCTAACGCCGCCACCTGGATGTACTCCAGCGGCCCGTCGTTCGCGCGGGTGATCTGGGAACAGGGAACCCCGGAACAGCGCCGGATCGCGGAGATCATGCTGGAGCGCGGGTGGGGCGGCACGATGGTGTTGACCGAGCCGGACGCAGGGTCCGACGTGGGCGCCGGCCGCACCAGGGCGTACCCGCAGCCGGACGGTACGTGGCACATCGAGGGCGTCAAGCGTTTCATCACATCCGCCGAGCACGACCTGACCGAGAACATCGTCCATCTCGTCCTGGCGCGGCCGGTGGGCGTCGAAGGTGCCGGCGGCCCGGGCAGCAAGGGCCTGTCGATGTTCATCGTCCCCAAGTACCGGTTCGACCCGCACACCGGTGAACTCGGCGACCGCAACGGTGTGGTGGCGACGAACCTCGAGCACAAGATGGGCCTGAAAGCCTCGGCGACCTGCGAGCTCACGTTCGGTGAAGGCGAGCCGGCGGTGGGCTACCTGATGGGCGAGGTCCACAACGGCATCGCGCAGATGTTCCAGGCGATCGAATACGCCCGCATGATGGTCGGCGTCAAGGCGATCGCGACGCTGTCCACCGGCTACCTCAACGCGCTGGAGTACGCCAAGCAGCGCGTCCAGGGCCCGGACCTGACCCAGGCCGCGGACAAGTCGGCACCGCGGGTGACGATCATCCACCACCCGGACGTGCGCCGGTCGCTGATGACCCAGAAGGCGTTCGCCGAGGGCATGCGGGCGCTCGTCCTCTACACCGCCACCATTCAGGACAGCATCCTCGGCGCCGAGGGCGAGGAGCGCGAGCAGGCGAGCCGCCTCAACGACCTGCTGCTGCCGATCGTCAAGGGCTACGGCTCAGAGCGGTCCTGGGTACTGCTCGGCACAGAGACGCTGCAGACCTACGGCGGCTCTGGTTACCTGCAGGACTACCCGATCGAGCAGTAC
>CAZMXH010000135.1:0-8388 GCA_964570165.1 uncultured Actinomycetes bacterium | reverse complement strand
TTGCCCTCGAGGAACTGGATGTCGTCGATGAGCAGTACGTCGACGTCCCGGTAGCGACGCTGGAACGCGGAGGCCTTGTCGTCGCGGATGGAGTTGATGAAGTCGTTCGTGAACTCCTCGGAACTGACGTACCGGACCCGGGTACCCGGGTAGATGGTCCGGGTGTAATAACCGATCGCGTGCAGCAGGTGGGTCTTGCCGAGCCCCGAGTCGCCGTAGATCAGCAGCGGGTTGTACGCGTTACCGGGCGCCTCGGCGACGGCGACGGCGGCCGCGTGGGCGAACCGGTTGCTCGACCCGATGACGAACGAGTCGAAGGTGTAGCGCGGGTTGAGCCGCGGCTCGACGTCCGGCCGCGGCGTCCTGCGCTCGTGGTCGGTGGTCGACGGCGGCGGAGGCTGGTCGTCCGTGCCGTCCACCTCGGCGGCCGGTTCGCCGTCGGAGGTCGTGTCGTCGATGGCCGGCGGCAACGTCTCGGACGGCGGCGCGACGCTGACGGCCAGGCCGACGTTGGTGCCGAGAACGCGGCCGAGAGCTTCAACGAGCATGGGGCGTAACCGCTGCTCGAGTTGTATTCGCGCGAAGTCGCTCGGCACGGCGACGACCGCGGTGCCCTCGACCAGCGTAACGGGGCGGGCCTGGGCCAGGAACGCACGCTGTTGTGGACCGAGGCCCGCTTGCTCGAGTGACTCGAGCACCGCCCCCCACACGACCCGGAAGTCGCCGTTTGGCTCGTCCGTCACGCTGTCTCCCGCTGTCGTCGCTGACTCGTGCGACGTATCATGTCGCTCCACCGGCCGTCCACATAGTCATCCACAGCGTGTGGAGATATGGGACGTGGTTGCGAGCCGCCCCCGTAGACCGTTCCGACCTGGGGAGACCTTCCTCCCCGCCCCCGGTTGGACTCGGTAAGCCGCGTTGCCTGTCGAGACGGTGACGCTAACAACTTCGGAGAGCTACATCAACCGGTGGTGCCGTACATTGTGGGTGATATAGCGGTGATGTCGGCGTGTCGCGGTCGCTGATGCGGTGCTCGTCTGGGACAATTGATGGTTACGGGTGTGCCCCGAGGCCGGGCCTTCGCGGTTTGACCGGAGGGGTACCCGACGCGTACCGTAAATTGGTCCGACGTAGCCGTAAGTTGTCGTCGTGCGCGGGTGCGCACCGGGCGGCCGTCGGCCCATTGAGTGACTGACCGCTTAGATGGAGCCTGCACCGTGAAGCGCACCTTTCAGCCGAACAACCGTCGCCGAGCCAGGAAGCATGGCTTCCGGCTGCGCATGCGTACCCGTGCCGGTCGCGGGATCATCGCGGCGCGCCGGCGCAGGGGCCGTGCGCGGCTGTCGGCGTGACGTTCGATCCACCGGACAGGAGGCTTCGGAGTGTTGCCCGCCGAGTACCGGATGCGGCGGGCTCGGGACTTCGAACGGACGATGCGGCGCGGTTATCGCGTGGCCCGTCCGCTGCTGGTGGTTCACATGGCGCGCGATGCTACCGGCGGCGGGGCGGTGAAGGTCGGCTTCGTGGTGAGCAAGGCGGTGGGCGGAGCAGTAGTGCGGAACGCGGTACGCCGGAGGTTGCGCCATCTGATGCGCGAGCGGTTGACACGGCTGCCAGGGGGCACCTATCTGGTGGTACGGGCGCGTCCCGCCGCGTCAGCGGCGCGTCATGAGGCGCTGGCGGCGGAGTTGGACGAGGCCCTCGATCGTGCGCTCGACAGGGTAGGTGCGCCGGCGTGAGGCGAGTCCTAGTAGCGTTGATCAACGGCTGGCGCCTGATTGTCAGCCCGTGGTACGGGCAGCGCTGCCGGTACTATCCGTCCTGCTCGGCTTACGCGGTCGACGCGGTTCAGGTGCACGGTGTGGTACGCGGCGGCTGGCTCGCGATGCGGCGGCTGGGCCGGTGCCACCCGTGGACCCCCGGTGGGGTCGACCTGGTGCCGGCGCCGGAGGTCTACCGTTGGTGGGGTCGCTCGCCGGGCACCGACGGCGAGACCGAGCAATCGACCGCAGCCCTGCGAGGAGCCTGAACCCGTGGGATTCTTCGACACCATCCTGAACCCGCTCTATTATCTGGTCAGCTGGATCATGATCGGCTGGCACTGGCTGTTCAACCAGCTTCTCGGGATCAGTCACGATGGTGTGGCATGGCTGCTGTCGATCATCGGGTTGGTCATTGTCATCCGGATCCTTCTGATCCCGCTGTTCGTCCGGCAGATCAAGGCACAGCGAAAC
Organism: uncultured Actinomycetes bacterium; assembly: GCA_964570165.1. GTDB lineage: Bacteria > Actinomycetota > Actinomycetes > Jiangellales > Jiangellaceae > JBMCTR01. The sequence continues at coordinate 6,154 of CAZMXH010000135.1, read as the reverse complement.
ATGCAGTTGCTCCAACCGCAGGTGCGTGCGCTGCAGAAGAAGTACAAGGGCGACCGGGAGCGTCTCCAGCAGGAGACGATGAAGCTGTACAAGGAGACCGGCACCAACCCGTTCGCGTCATGCCTGCCGATCCTGCTGCAGGCGCCGTTCTTGTTCGCGCTGTTCCGGGTGCTCGACGGCATCGGGAGGAGCGACACGGCGCGAGGAGCCTTCAGCACCCGCGATGACCTGTTCCAGTCGGCGCAGGACGCGGAGATATTCGACGCTCCGCTGTCGGCCACGTTCCTGGATGCGGAGAACATCCAGGTGCGGGTCATCGCGGTGGTGCTCGTTGTGATCATGGTGGCGACGACGTTCCTGACGCAGCGCCAGATCATGCGCAAGAACATGCCGCCGGAGGCGCTGGAAGGCCCGTTCGCTCAGCAACAGAAGATCTTGCTGTACGTGCTGCCGCTGGTGTTCGCGTTCTCGGGCGTCTACTTCCCGCTCGGCGTGGTGATCTACTGGTCCACGTCCAACTTCTGGACGATGGGCCAGCAGTTCTACGTGATCCGACGGATGCCGGCGCCCGGCTCGGCCGCGGAGGCGGCGCGGAAGAAGCGGTTGGAGGAGAAGGCGCGCAAGCGCGGCGGAGCTGTCCCTGTCGATGAGGCGGCCGTCAAGGACACGTCGGCGGTGGCGGTGAAGCAGCCGGTGCGTCGGCAGCCGAAACGCACGACACGTGCGCAGCGAAAAGGTAAGAAGTGACTGCCCGCGGGGAGGACGCGATGGCGGAGGACGCCGCGGTGACGGAGACACGGGCGTCGTCGAAGGTAGGCCGGCTCGAGCACGAGGGCGATGTCGCGGCCGACTACTTGGAGGGGTTGCTCGACATCGCGGATCTCGACGGCGATCTGGACATGGACGTCGAGGGCGACCGCGCGGTGGTGTCGATCGTGGGTGCCGAGCTCGACGAGCTGGTGGGCGAGGACGGCACCGTGCTCGAGGCGCTGCAGGAACTGACGCGGCTGGCGGTGCTCCGGGAGACGGGCGAGCGGAGCCGGCTGATGCTCGATATCGGAGGCTTCCGGGAGCGGCGCCGCAAAGAGCTCGCGGCGCTGGCGCGGCGTGCTGTCGAGCACGTGAGGGAGACCGGCGAGCCGGAAGCGCTGGGCGCGATGTCGCCGTTCGAGCGGAAGATCGTGCACGACACAGTCGCCGCTGCCGGGCTGGTGAGCGAGTCCGAGGGCGAGGAGCCGAAGCGTTACGTGGTGGTGCGGCCCGCCGAATGAACGCCGTTCCACGTGAAACGGCGGGCGGCGCGCCACCACCATCGCGCGAGGCGAGGGAGTTCTTCGGCGACCGGCTGGGGTTGGCGCAGCGGTACGTCGACCTGCTCGCTGGTGTGGCGACGGAGCGCGGCTTGCTCGGTCCCCGTGAGGTCGGTCGGCTGTGGGAGCGTCACATCCTCAACTGCGCCGTGATCCACGAGGTGATTCCGACCGGGGCGGACGTGGCCGACATCGGTTCGGGCGCTGGATTGCCCGGAATCGTCCTCGCGCTGCATCGGCCCGACCTCTCGGTGACCCTGGTAGAGCCGATGCTTCGCAGGTCGGTCTTCTTGGAGGAGGCCGTGACCGAGTTGGGGCTGGCGAACGCGGTCGTCGTGCGCGCACGCATCGAAGAGCTCCGCGGCCGGATGGACTTCGATGTGGCTACCGCGCGGGCCGTGGCCCCGCTGCGCACGCTCGTGCGGTGGACGATGCCGGTACTTCGACCCGGTGGCATGCTGGTTGCCGTCAAGGGGGAGTCCGTTATGGATGAGATCGACGCGGCGGCGGGGGTGCTGGGACGGGCACCGGTCGCGACATGGGAGATCCGCACCCTCGGCGCAGGAGTCGTGGAGCCGCCGACACGCGCGGTGATAGTCGCGCGTCAGGAGGCTGTGGGTCAGGCTGGAACCGAGCAGCGACTGCGGTGAGGGGACGGCATGACGACCGAACCTGAGACGACCGAAAGGGAAAGGGCGGGCCGCCGGGCTGTGGCTTCCTGTGACGGGACCCTAGGCTGGCCCGAGTTGAAAGATGGTCGCACCGGCGACGACCGGCTCGGATGGCCGGACGACGCCGAAGCGTACAGCGAGACGAGCGAGGCCGACGATGGTTGATGGCATGACGGACGACGACCGGCCGCTGTTGGACTTTCCAGACGGACGCAGGGCACCCGTGACGGCCTCGGAGGTGGCGGCGGGCGCGACGGCGGCTACCGGCACAGTGGTGGACCCGGAAGAGACTCCGATCGAGCGTGCGGCGGAGACGGCCATGCGGGCGGAGGCCGCCCGGCGCGAGGGGCTGCCGCAGCCGGAATCGACCCGGGTGCTGGTGGTCGCCAACCAGAAGGGCGGGGTCGGTAAGACGACCTCGGCGGTCAATCTGGCGGCGGCGCTGGCGATCTGCGACCTGCGGGTACTCGTGATCGACATGGACCCGCAAGGCAACGCGTCGACCGCGCTCGATGTCGAGCACCGGGCCGGGACTCCCAGCACCTACGACGTGCTGCTGGGCGAGTCGCGGATCGATGATGTCGTTCGCCCCGTTGCCCGCTTCGACCGGCTCGACTGTGTGCCCGCGACGATAGATCTCGCCGGTGCAGAGATCGAGCTGGTGCAGATGGAGCACCGCGAGTCGCGGCTGCGCGAGGTCCTTGCTCCGTACGTGAGCGGGGAGGGCCGTCGCTACGACTACATCTTGATCGACTGCCCGCCTTCGCTCGGCTTGCTGACGGTGAACGCGCTTGTCGGTGGTGACGAGGTGCTGATCCCGATCCAGTGCGAGTACTACGCGCTCGAAGGGCTGAGCGCGTTGCTCACCAACATCAAGCTGGTTCAAGCGCATCTGAACCCTTCGCTGGTGATCTCGACAATCCTGTTGACGATGTTCGATGGCCGCACCCGGCTGGCGGCTCAGGTAGTCGACGAGGTGCGCAACAGGTTTGGGCGAACCGTGCTCGATACGGTGGTGCCGCGGTCGGTGCGGATCAGCGAGGCGCCCAGTTACGGGGAGACGGTGATGACCTACGACGCGAGCTCGAGCGGCGCGATGTCGTATCTGGAGGCTGCGCGGGAGATCGCCCTGCGTGCCGAGCGGCGGGTGCCCGCTGGGCACGGTGCTGGGGGAGGTGGCCGGTGAGCGAGCGCCGTCGGGGGTTGGGCCGGGGATTGGGTGCGCTGATCCCGACCGGGCCCGAGGACACCGCTGCCAGAGCGGCAGGCGAACCCAGGACGGTGGGCACTGTTTCACGTGAAACAGTGCCGCGTGGGAACGGTGCCGGCGACGCGGAGGCCGAGCTGCTCCCTGTTGCCGGTGCCCGGTTCGCCGAGATCCCGGTTACGGCTGTGCAGCCGAACCCCCGCCAGCCGCGTGGGGACTTCGACGAGGAGGCGATGGCCGAGCTGGTCCACTCCGTCCGGGAGATCGGCCTGCTGCAGCCGGTCGTCGTACGCCCTATCGGCCCCGATCGGTACGAGCTCGTCATGGGCGAGCGACGCTGGCGGGCAGTCCAGCAGGCGGGCCTCGCAACCATGCCGGCCATCGTCCGGGACACCAGCGACGACGCGATGCTGCGCGACGCGTTGCTGGAGAACCTGCACCGCAGCGACCTCAGCCCGCTGGAAGAGGCCGCGGCCTACCAGCAACTGCTCGACGACTTCGGGTGCACCCATGACGAGCTCGCGACGCGCATCGGCCGGTCGCGGCCGCAGATCACGAACACCCTACGACTGCTGAAGCTACCGCCTGCCGTGCAGCGCCGCGTGGCCGCCGGCGTGCTGTCAGCGGGCCACGCTCGCGCGCTTCTGGGCCTGAGCGACGGCGGCGCCCAGGAGCGCCTCGCACAGCGGATCGTCGCCGAAGGCCTCAGCGTGCGGTCGGTCGAGGAGATCGTCGCCATTGGAGCCGACGGAGACGCTGCGCCCCGCAAGCGGGCGGCGCAGCCACCGGAGCCGAACGATCCTCGCCTCGATGACATCGCTGCCGAGTTGTCCGATCGCCTCGAGACCAGGGTCAAGATCAGACTTGGCAGGGCCAAGGGAAAGATCACCATCGAGTTCGCCAGCATGGAGGACCTCGAGCGCATCGTCGCGTTGCTCGGCTCGGGATAGCGCGACCGCGCGGCGGGCGACTGGTCGGATGGCTGCAACGGCACCGCCGGACTACGATCGTCAACTGGGCGCTGGGCGCAGGGTGGTGGGGCGGCGCTGGACCCATTGCGGGCGGCGAGGAGGTCTCTCGTTGGACGCCACGAGGTTGGTGTCACTGACGCTGGACAACCTGGACGATATGCCGCGGCCGTGCCGGGCGTGCGTGTTCTGGGAGCTTGACCCGGTGGCGGGTGAACGGCCGGTGGACGCCGCCGACCGCGAGCTGGAGAAGGAGGCGTGGGTGTCCGCCACGCTGCTGGAGTGGGGTTCGTGTGGCACCTTGCTGTACTCGGGCGAGGATGCGGTGGGCTACGTCCTGTACGCACCGCCGGCCTTCGTTCCTCGCTCGCTGAGCTTCCCCACCAGCCCGATCGGGGCGGACGCATTGCAGCTAGTGACTGCCCGCGTGGTTCCCGAAGCACGAGCTCAGGGCCTCGGTCGAAGGCTCGTTCAAGCCGCGGCACGGAATCTCAGGCGTCGTGGCTACCGGGCACTGGAAGCGTTCGGCGACGCCAGGGAGAGCGAACCGAGTTGCCTGTTACCGGCGGAGTTCCTGCTGCGTGTGGGGTTCAAGACGATTCGGCCGCACCACCGGTGGCCGCGGCTGCGGCTCGACCTGCGGGCGACGAGCGTGCTCAGCGACGAGGTTGAGGAGGCCGTGGACCAACTCCTCGAGATGCTGTCACCCGAGCCCTCCCTGCGGCCCGCTTGACGCCCCGCCGCCGTCCGCGGCGGCGAGGTCGCGGAGTTGGAGGACGCCGGTGGGGGCGTCTTCGTGCGACGGCAGGTAGACCCGCTGCACCGCTACGACGATCGCCTCGGCGACAACGTCCCGGAAGCTGGGGTCGGCGAGACGTGCCGCGTCGTGCTCGTTCGTGATGTAGCCCAGCTCGACCCGGACCGCGGCCATCCTCGTGTGCCGGAGCAGGTCCCACGTCTTGGCGTGCGTCCGGCAGTCGACAAGATCGGTGCGCGCCACGATCTCTCGCTGGATCAGGCCGGCGAAGGTCTCGCCGATGGCGCTGGCCGTGCCGGGTCGGTTGCTGCCGTAGAAGTACGTCGCCACACCGGATGCCAGCGGGTTCTTGTGCCCGTCCACGTGCAACGAGATCACCAGGTTTGCCCCGGTCTCGTTGGCGAACTCGGCCCGGCGGATCTCATCGAGTTCCTCGGTCATCCCAGGCCCACGGGTCAGGTACGCGTGGACTCCGGTCGCGGCAAGCCGGCCCTCGACTCGAGCGCCGAGGTCCTCGACGACGGAGGCCTCATCGAGACCGAACGCGGCATGCCCCCGATCCGGCCCGCCGTGCCCGGGATCGATCACCACGATTTTGCCGGGAAGCCGCTTCCCGGCGCGCTGGAGGGCATCCGACGCTCGCAGGCTGTCCGGCCGACCCCCGGTCACGATCGGCGCAAGCCTGCCTAGCGCCTTGAAGGTGCTGGGCCCGCAGGTGCCGTCCGCCGGCAACCCGACGTTGCGCTGGAACTCCCGCAAAGCCTCACCGGTCCGCGGCCCGAAGATGCCGTCAACATGACCGACGTCGAACCCCAGTTCGGTAAGCCTGCGCTGCAGTGCTAGAACGTCGTCACCGGATTGAGGATTGGCGACGACGTACGAAAGCAGCCGGTCGCCCAGCCGCCACCGCGCCTCCTCGAGAACCCGGTATGTCACCGGGCCCACCACGCCGTCCGATGTGAGCCCTCGCTCCTGCTGGAACTGGCGGACGGCACGGTCGACGTCGATGTCGAAAGTGTCCAGCGGGACGCCCGAGTCGGTGTGGTCAAGCAGGCCCAGCTGGGCCAGCTTCACACGGATCTCAGCGACCGCGTGACCGGAGTCTCCGAGGCGATACTGCAGGGTCATTGACCCGATGCCGTCCTTCCCATCCATGGTGACGGCATGGTACCTGGGATGGTCAGGAGATGAAGCCGTCGAGGTCCCTCAGTAGCGCGGCCTTGGGCTTCGCGCCGACGATC
>CAZMXH010000134.1:0-8543 GCA_964570165.1 uncultured Actinomycetes bacterium | reverse complement strand
GGGCGACCGCGTCGGTCACCCTCGGGCCGGGCGGACTGGACGAGCCCGCCCGCCTGGTGCTGAGTTCGCTGCGCCCTTGACGTCGCCGGCCGCCTCGGCGGACCGGCGCCCGCGCTCGCATCGATCACCAGGATTATGTCCCTCACCAGGCCAAATGGCCTGGTGAGGGACATAGTGGGGTGGTTTACGTGGTCATTTCAGAGCGGGTCGGAGGGCTCGTCCGCCGGTAGCTCCGGCATGACGCCGCGCTTGGTGTAGTAGGCGCGGGCGCGGGGGTCGGCGAGCAGCGGGCCGTGGACCTGCAGCACGTTCATACCAGTGTTGATGTTCGCTTCCAGCACGACCGGCCCGTCCGGCGTCACCACGATGTCCCAGCCGATGTACTCCATGAACGACAGCACGCGCGCCGAGTGCAGGACGAGTTCGCGGACCTGCTGCCAGTGCGGCACCTCGACGCCGGCGATGGGCGCGCCGGTGTCGGGATGCGTGTCGAACCACTCGAGCTCGGCGCCCTCCGGCAGCCGGGACGCCCGTCCGAGCTGGCCGGTGTCGAGGTCGATCAACGCGGACATGCCGCCGCGGCTCCAGTTGTCCACCGTGCCGGACCGGCGGGTGCCGATGCGCTGCACCGCGCGGACGATGAACGGTAGGTGGTCGGAGAGGTCCAGCATGGTGAGCACCCGGATGGTGTTGACCGAGTCCGGGTAGAGCGCCTGCAGCTTCGGGTGCTGCGCAAGGCCCTCCTCCACGATCATCGGCCGTTGCCGGCGTTCGGTGAGCTCCACCAGGGCGCGGTCCAGGTCCATGGCCTCGCCGGAGACGCGCCAGCCGTCATCGGCGATCCGCTGCACCGCGTGGATGTTCTGGCCCTCGGCACCGGCGATGAGCTTGAAGAACACCCGCCGGCCCGGCTCCAGCCCGAGCAGGTAGTCGGGGAGCGGCACCCGTTGCTCGCCGGGGAAGCAGTGGACGGCGCCCCGCCACAGCACGCCGAGCAGCCGCGCCGAGGGGATGTCCATGGCGCCGAGCAGCAGGTGAGTGGTCAGCTTGTTGTTGATGACGTCCTGCAGCCGGGCGTGCACCATCCGCTTGGTCTTGTAGACCCGCTGCAGGTCCGAGATGAACTGATCGGGGTCGTTGCGGTCCAACTGGTACAGCACCGCGCTGCGGGACAGGAACCCCTTCAGCCACCAGCGGGGCTTGCGAAGCCGCAGCGGGACGCGCCACTCCCGCTCCTTGGCGGCGAGCTTCCGGGTGGCCTCCAGCCGGAGCTTGCCGCTGCGGTACTTGTTTCGCGTCCAACGGGGCAGCAGCCGCGCGCGTCCGACCAGGTAGCGGATCCTGCCGAGCACTACACTCCCATCCGCCGCCGGACCCTGGCGGCCTCGAGCGCGTCAAGGGCGGCGTCCGCCTGCTCGGAGCCGCCGAGGTTGCCGTCGGCGAACACGACGGTCGCGGGGCCGAGGGCGCGGCAGACCTCGTCGACCCGGCGCCGGACGTAACTCGGCCACCCGGCGCCGTACAGCGTGGCCCACACCGGCCGGGGGAGCATGGTCTCGACGGTGAAGCCCGCGGCCGAGGCCGCCGGCTCCCATTCCGGCGGCGCCAGGATCGCGGTCCGGAACGTCCCGGTGACCTGCTGCCGCTCCGCGATCGCCCGGACGCCGCTCTCCGGCTCGGCGTATACGTCGGTGACGACGACCAAGGCGACCGGGAGTTGCTCGGGGTAGGGGTGCGTGCTGCCCGCGCGCACCGGCAGCCCGACCCCGATCTCGTCCAGTTCCATCAGCATCAGGCCGGACGCACCGGCCTGGGTGGTGACCCAGCGGAGCATGGCCCGGCGGATCGCGTACACCTGGCCGCGTGCCCAGCGGCGCAGCCGGCGGCGGGCGCGGGCCAGGAGGTCGTTCGACTCGGGCATGGCCTGGACGGTCGCAGCCGGGGGCGTGGCGAAGCCAGTAGCCGTCAGCCGGGATATACCCCAGCCGGCGGGCAGGATCGCCGCGAGTTGTCCCGCCAGCGCGTCACCGGCAGGCTCGGAGGACCCGCCCGGCCGTACGTGCCAGCCGGTGGTCTCGGCGGTGGTGACGTCGGCGATGACATCGCGGACGGCGGCGTGGCCGTCGTCGATCACGATCAGCCGGGCGGGACGGTGCTCCTGCACCAGGCCCGCCACCCGCATCCGCAGGTACCGGCGGCGATCGGCGGGGTGGAGCTGGTCCAGGACGCGGGGGAACGTCTCGACGGCGACCCTGCCGCCGGCGCGGGCCGCCCGCTCCGCGGGGAGCGCGACGATGCGCGGGCCCTCGACGGACACGGTCGCTCTGATGATGCTCGAGACCATCTGGTTCAGCCGGTCTCCGCCGCTGGAGAGGTCGACGACGAGCGTTCCGGGCTGGGTCGCCGCCGGTGCGGGAGGGTCCGGCGGCACTGTGGTCGGCTCGCCGATCAGGTTGGCCACGCGCTCGACGTGGGTCTCGTAGCTGAAGCGCTTCTGTACCAGTTCGGCGCCGGCGTGCGACCGGTCGGCGTACGCCGCCCAGTCGCCGTACAGCTCGTCGACGTGGCGCCGGACGTCCGCCGGGGTCCCGTAGTAGCAGGCGTCGCCGAACAGCGGCTCCATGTAGCGGGGGACGATGGCCACGGCCCCCGCGGCGAGCGCCTCGAGAACGACCCGCCCGAAGGCCTCCACGAGGCCGCGGTGGTGGAAGTAGACGAAGAAGTCGATGCCGGCGAGGAACTCCCGCGGCGATCTCGCGTCGAAGGGGTACACGGTCCAGTTCGCCGGGATCCCGCCGAGGATCTGGGCCGGCGCCTCGACGCCGCCGAGGACCCGCACCTCGTAGCGGGGGTCGTTCGGGTACGCAGCGAGGATGTCACGAGCACGGTGTGGCCACTTGCTCCAGTGCCCGCGGCTGTGCCGGCCGATCACCGGGCGGTCGGTGACGAAGCCCTTGCGCCGCACCTGCCACTCGCCGGCGTCGATGACGTTCTCCCAGTCCCAGGGCAGCATGGGGACGGCGGCGGCGTAGCGCACCAGCTCCTGGCGGATGCGCGGGCCGATCGGAGCCCAGGTGGCCTCGCGGCCTACCAGCCGCTTGATCTGCCGGTGGACGTGCGGGATGTCGTAGTGCGGCGCGCGACCGCGGGCGTCGATCGGGGCGTTGTTGACCGCGAGCACGACCTGCTCGGCGTGCAGCACCGGCAGGTCCCGGGGCGGGTCGGTGAACACCGACGGGTGGCGCGCGAGCAGCAGCTTTGCCTCCACCTTGGCCGCCCCGACGACGAGTTCGACCTCGCCGTTGTCGAGCATCTCGCGGATCTTCGGCGCGAACGGCCGCGGCCGGGTGAGCAGCGGCGACGGCAGGTGGAGGAGGCCGGTGCGGTAGCCGGCGCGGCGCTGGGCCCGGATCTCCTCGACGACGCTGGACGTGTTGCCGCCGGGAAACCGGCAGTCGGTCGCCATCAGGACGTCGTACGTCGCTGCGTTGGTCACGCTCGGACCCTTCCGGTGGGGCTGTCCCCGAGAATCACACGTTCGCGAATCAACGGTGCGTGTCGGCGTTAGGAGGTTTGCGTTCGACCGGGCATTTTGCCACACCTTACTCGTCCAGCATCGCGAGCAGCGCCGCGATCCGGCCGGAGTGCGGCGCCCCGTCCACGGAGACCAGATGCGTACGCTCGCCGCCCGCGGACCTGCCGGCTGCGGCGGCTGTGGCCGCGTCGGTGCAGGCGACCTCCCAGCACACTGCGGCGATGTCGGTTTCGAGGTCGGTCGCGGTGGTCGCGACTAGGACGGTCGGCACGCCGCGCCGCTCGCAGGCGATGAGGGCGTCGACGACTGGGCCGGCCAGCCGGTCCGGCCCGCCGGTCGACGAGCCGGCTACGAGGACCAGGTCGAGCGGGCGGTCACCGGGCCCTAGCGGGCGCCGCAGCAGGTCACGGACGACGTAGCTTCCGAGCGGTTCGCCGACCGGGCCGATGGATCCGACGCGCAGCCAGCGCAAGCGCCGCGGCAGGGCCGTCGCCCGCGCCTCGCTGCGCGCCGACGGCGACAGCAGGGCCGACGTTCGCCGGACGAGGCGCCGGGCCAGGCGGGACGCGCCGCTGCGCCGCAGCCGTCCGGTGATCCGTCGGCGCCACACGGTCGCACGCGTTGTCGGGGTCACCCCGTACGCTCCGTGAGAACCTCGGGACCGGGCCCGTCCAGGTCCGGCGTGTACCGCTGCAGCCACAGCGCGAGCATGGCCAGCCCTCGGATGAGGTGCTGCGACTTCGTCCGGTCGAGCAGCCTGCGCCAGGTCTCGAGGCCGGCTTCGGCGAGCCGGGGAGCGAGCAGGACGCGTACGGGATCCGCGATGACGAGATCGCGAATGGCCATGGCCGCGTCCGTCGACGACACCCGGCGCTTGCGGCGCCGGTGCGGCGGCGCGAGGTCGGCGGCGGTGGGCAGGTCGGCCAGCTCAGGATGTAGCAGGCGCAGCAGCGCTGGGTAGAGGCGACCCTCGGCATGCTCCTCGAGCGGGATGGCGAGCGCGGCGCGGACGACCGTGTCGGAGACAAACGGCGCCGCGACGGGAGAGGCGTCCGCGAACAGGCCGAACGGCGACAGGCTGATCCCCGGCAGCGTCCGGCACAGGTAGGCGGTGAACGCGGCTCCGAACGGGTGATCTTCGAGCGGTGCGGCGACCCGCTCGAAGCTCGCGCGGGTGCGGTCGCGGACCTGGGCGGCGACGTTGGGGTGCAGGACGGCGGCCGCCGCGTCCAGGTAGTGGGTGAGGCGGTCGAACCGCTGGTCGATCAGCGGCTGTGCCGAACCGTGGTCCGGGAACGCCCCCCCGACGAAGATGCCACCGCCGATCCCGTCGAGGACGGTGGCGCCGGTGTCGGCCAGCGCGTCGGCGAGCGGCACCGCCCAGATGTGGAACGAGGTCTGGTGCTCCACCGCGTGTGCGAAGTGCCGGAGGTCGTCGCCGAACCGGTCCCAGCGCGGTGGGACGATCTTGTGGGCCAGCCCAAGTCGGTCCGCGACCTGGACCGCGACAAGCTCCTCGAGGGCGTGGCCGGTGTCCGAAGACGTCGTCCACGCGGACGTCCCAGAGTCCACGCGCGCGGCGAGGGTCGCGAGGACGCGCGAGTCCCAGCCGCCGCTGAGCAGCGACGCTAGCGGACCAAGGGCAGCGGTGCTCCTGACCGTGTCGGCGAGCGCGTCGCGTAGGGCGTCGAGGCCGGTGCGGGGTATGGCCTCGATCTCCAGCCAGGGCCAGCCGTCGGTTGCGATGTGCGGCTCGCCCGCGGGTCCGACGGTAACCCGGGTCCACGGGCCGAGGCGGCGGATGCCGGCGAACGTCGTCCTGCCCTCGAGCGGCGCACCCGCTGCGATGACGTGCGCCCAGGCGTCCCAGTCGGGTCGCGGCGCCGCCGTCCGCGTGCGGACCAGCGGGTCGAGGCGCGAGCTGAAGTGCGCGTCGTGCTCGTCCAGGTACAGCGGGACGGCTCCGGACACGGCGGTGTGCAGGATGCCCGCCGCCGCGTCGAGCGAGCAGGCGCCGAGCGTCGTCGCGATCTCCCGCTGGTCGGTTGGAAGGGTGCCCGGCAGCGGCGCAGCAGACCAGGCGGCGACGTCGGGGGTAGCGGCGTGCACGTGGACGGTGCCCCACACCGTGCCGCACGGACGATCGAGCACGGCCGCGGGCCGGCCGCCGAGCATGCCGGCCATCGCCGTCACCCGCGAATCGTCCCCCGGGCCCAGTCGGCCGCACACGCGGAGCCCCAGATTCACGGCCGCCATCCTGCCAGGGCCCGATTGACCACGTTAACCACCCCGCTATGCCCGTTACCAGGCGTATAGCCCTGGTAACGGGCATAGCGGGGGTGGTTAACGTGGTCAATCGGCGGCGGGCGGGCCTTCGAGCACCGCGGTGACCCGTTCCGCTTCCAGCCGGGCGTCGCGCCGCGACCGGTCCTCCCGGCGGACGAGCACCGCGGACCCGCCGAGCACGAGCGGTACGGCGAGCGCGTACCGGACGGCGTCACCGAGGTCGTCCGCCGGCACGAGCACCCGGCTCCGTTCGCCCAGGCCGAGCTGTCGCGCCCGCTCGCGGGCCTCCGCGAGGAGGTCCGCGTGGCTCCGCACGGCGCCGCGGTACTCGATCGCGGGCGCTCCGGGCTCCGGCGGAGCGTACGGCTTCAGCTCGTCGGGGTACCCGGGCACCTCCACCGCGTAGTCCAGCGCCCCCGGAGGCAGCGTGCCGGTGAACCGTCCGCCCAGCGGCCGCAGCGAGAGCACCACCACCTCCGGGGCTGCGCTCACCGCGTCCAGCGCGTCCGGCCCGGCGACTGCAACGTCGGCGTCGCCGACGGGTTCCAGCACCGCGGTCGTCTCCGCGGCCCAGCAGGCGCACGCCCACACCAGCGCCTGCCAGTGCGGCGGCAGCAGCAGCGCGACCCGGTCGCCGGGCGCGGCCGACAGCCCGTCCCTGAGCAGCCCTGCGGTCTTGGCCACCCAGTTGTCGAACGTGGCGACGGACAGTTCCACCCGCTCGCCGGTCGCGTCGTCGTAGAACGTCACGAGCGGGCGGCTGCCGTCCCGGGCCACCTCCGCGCGCAGCAAGTCGTAGAGGCCGGTCATCGACACGAGCCTAGGCGAGCGCCGGACTGCTTGACCGACCGTCTACGCTCCACTCCCTATGGAGGCGATTGTGCTCGTCGGCGGGCTCGGAACCCGGATGCGGCCGCTGACAGACCACCTGCCCAAGCCGCTGCTGCCCGTAGCAGGGACGCCGCTGATCGTGCATCAGATAACCCGGGCGCGGGACGCGGGGGTCGACCGGGTCGTCCTGGCGACGTCGTACCGCGCCTACGAGTTCGCCGACACCCTGGGCGACGGGACCAGGCTGGGAGTCCGGGTCGAGTACGCGGAGGAGGACGAGCCACTGGGCACCGGCGGCGGGATCCGCAACGCCGTCGCGCTGCTGCGAGCGGGCGCGGACGAACCGATCCTCGTCCTCAACGGGGACATCATCGACGGCCACGACATCGCGCGGCAGCTTGCCGCTCACCGTGCCGCCGACGCGGACGTCACGCTGTACCTGACCCGGGTGGACGACCCCCGGGCGTACGGCTGCGTCCCCACGGACGAGTCAGGACGGGTGATCGCGTTCCTGGAGAAGACGCCCGAGCCGGTCACTGACCAGGTCAATGCCGGCTGCTACATCTTCCGCCGTAGCATCATCGACACCATCCCGACCGACCGCCCGGTCAGCGTCGAGCGTGAGACATTCCCCGGGCTCATCGCCGATGGACGGCTGGTGCTGGGCGTCGTCGACGACGCCTACTGGCGCGATCTGGGAACGCCGCAATCCTACGTCGACGGCTGTGTGGACGTCGTCCTCGGCCGGGTGCACGGTCCGAGCCAGCCGACGCTCGGCGGCGAGGCGCTGGTGCTCGGCGACGCCAAGGTAGCCGGGGACGCGATCGTGACCGGCGGGACGTCGGTGCAGCCCGGGTGCGTCGTGGGCGGCGGTGCGAGGGTGGACGGGTCGGTGCTGCTCGACGACGTCTGCGTGGGTGACCGGGCGGTGATCCGTGCGTCCGCGGTCGGGCGGCGAGCCCGTGTCGGAGCAGGAGCGGTGCTGGATCGCGTGGTCGTGGGCGATGCCGTGGACATTCCGGACGGCGCCCACCCGACGCCCGGCGCCCGACTCACCTGACCGAGCCGATCGTGCGACTTCCGTCTGCCACGCTGTCCGCGCTGACCCGGACGTGGCACCCGCCCGCTCCCGTGGACGTCCGCGCGACGCTGTCCGTGCACCAGCGGGGACGCTACGACCCGACGCACCAGATCGCCGATGACGGCTCGGTGTGGCGAGCCTGCCGGACACCGGACGGCCCGGCCACCGTTCGCGTGGCGTCCACCGGTTCGGGAGCGGTCGAGGCCGCCGCCTGGGGCTCAGGGGCGGCCTGGGTGCTCGACCGGCTGCCGGACTGGCTCGGGGCCAACGACCGCCCCGAGGATCTCGTGCCGCGGCACCGGCTGGTCGCCGAGGTCGCGCGGCGGCATCCCGGGCTGCGGATCGGCCGCACGGGACTGGTCATGGAGGCGCTCGTCCCCGCCGTGCTCGAACAGAAGGTCACGGGCATGGAGGCATGGCGTGGTTGGCGGGCGCTGGTTCGGGCGCACGCCGAACCAGCGCCGGGACCCGCGCCGGACGGCATTCGGGTGATGCCTTCCCCAGACGTACTGAAGATGGTGCCCTCGTGGTCCTGGCACCAGGCGGGTATCGGGCCGGAGCGGTCGCGGACCGTGGTGCACGCGGCGCGGGTGGCTCGCCGGCTGGAGGAGACGGCCGCGATGCCTCCAGAGGAGGCGATGGCGCGGTTGCGCGCCGTCCCCGGGATCGGGCCGTGGACGGCGGCCGAGGTCGTCCAGCGCAGCCACGGCGACCCGGACGCGGTGTCGTTGGGTGACTACTCGCTGCCCCGGATCATCGCCTACGCCCTGGCAGGCGAGCGGACGGCGGACGACGCCCGGATGCTGGAGT
>CAZMXH010000133.1:0-8543 GCA_964570165.1 uncultured Actinomycetes bacterium | reverse complement strand
GAGCAGGCCGTAGCCGAGGCGGAGGCCGCCACCGCACGCGCTGCCGGTGAGCGGGCCGCCTCCGACACAGCATCCGCCGCGGCGGCGGCGACCTCGGCGGACGTGTCCACCGCAGGCCATGCCGTGGAGGTGGACACGTCCGCCTCCGGGGATTCTCCGGCCGAGTCGCCCGACGACGATGAAGCTGACGAGCAGCCCGACGGGGAGCAGACCGCCAAGGCGTGACCCACCAACTCGATGATGAGCGGCAGTCCGGGGACAGAGGGCTCTGGAACTGCCGCTGATCGCGGAAATGGGGTCGTCCGGCTACGGCTCGACGTCGCCTACGACGGGACGGACTTCTCCGGGTGGGCGGCCCAACCGTCCCGGCGGACCGTCCAAGGTGTCCTCGAGGAGGCACTCGGGACCGTGCTCCGCATCGGTCCGCCGTCGCTCACGGTCGCCGGCCGCACCGACGCCGGAGTGCACGCCCGCGGCCAGGTGTGCCATGTGGATGTTCCGCTGGACGCCTGGCGCGCTGTTCCCGGCCGGTCCGCCCGGCCGCCGGGCGAGGCCCTCGTGCGCCGGCTGGCCGGTGTGCTGCCTCCCGACGTCCGGGTCCGATCGGCCGAGCCGGCTCCGGAGGGTTTCGACGCCCGGTTCTCGGCCGTCTGGCGGAGGTACACCTACCGCGTCGCCGACACGCCGTACGGCGCGGACCCGCTAAGCCGCCGGTTCGTCCTCTGGCACGACCGGCCGCTCGACCTGGCGGCCATGAACGCTGCGGCCGCCGGGCTGCTCGGCACGCACGACTTCGCGGCCTTCTGTCGGGCCAGGGACGGCGCAAGCACCGTGCGGACGCTGCGGACGCTGCACTGGGAACGCGCGGAGGGAGGGCTGGCCCTCGCGACCGTCGAGGCGGACGCGTTCTGCCACAACCAGGTCCGCGCCATGGTCGGCGCGCTGCTGGCGGTCGGGGACGGGCGGCGCCCCATCGACTGGCCCGCCAGGGTGCTCGCCGCGAGGGTCCGCGACTCCGGTGTCAACGTCGTCGCGCCGCATGGCCTGATCCTGGACGAGGTCGGCTACCCGCCCGACGATCAACTAGCGGCTCGGGCCGAGCAGGCACGGCGGCGACGTTCGCCGGTATAGCGCGGCGCTGGCGGCCGGGCTGGGCTGCCCACCAGTAGTAGCGTCACGCCACCATGCATGCGTGCCTGTTGGGGTGTGGTTCGATCACGTCCACGTGATCGAACCGAAAGATTACGGTGCGCGGATGGCGTACGGCGCCTAGAGTCTTGGTATTGCTTCGCCACGCAACCGGGAGAAGACCCATGTTCCTCAACCGGCGTCGGCTCGTCGCCACCGCAGCCGCCGTAGGCATGCTGGTCGTGCCGTTGGGCGCCAACGGTGCTGCTGCCCATGGCCGAGACCCCGACACTCCGCACTTCACGCTGACGATCCTGCACAACAACGACGGCGAATCGAGGCTCACCGGCGCACCCGGTGCCCCGGACTTCGGGGGGATCGCCAGGTTCGCCACCCTGGTGGACAACCTGCGCGCCGAGGCCACGCGCGGCAAGCCGCCAGCAGGGCAGGCCGGCCGACGGGGCGTGGTGCTCCTCTCGTCCGGCGATAACTTCCTCGCCGGTCCGGAGTTCCAGGCGAGCCTGGACAAGGGGGTGCCGTTCTACGACTCGATCGCGCTCAGCCGCATCGGCTACGACGCCATGGCCATCGGCAACCACGAGTTCGACTTCGGCCCCGACGTGCTCGCCGACTTCATAGCGGGCTTCGGTCGCCGACCGCCTGCGTTCCTGTCCGCCAACCTCGATGTGAGCGACGAGCCGCGGCTGGCGGCACTCGCCGAGGACGGCACCATCGTCGCAAGCACCGTGGTTCGCGAACGCGGCGCGCAGATCGGCGTCGTGGGCGCCACCACACCGCTGCTGCCAGCGATCTCCAGCCCGCGTAACGTCAAGGTCTTCGATGACGTCGCCGGGCTGATCCAGGAGCAGGTCGACGATCTCACCAGCAGCGGTGTCGACAAGATCATCCTCATCAGCCACCTGCAGAGCATCGGCGAGGACCTCGAGCTGATCCCGACGCTGCGCGACATCGACGTCGCGATCGCCGGCGGCGGCGACGAGTTGCTTGCCAACGAAGGTGACCTGCTGGTACCCGGCGATGAGCCGGAGGACGGCGAGCCGCTGCCGTACCCGATCGTCGCGACGGACGCCGACGGTGAGGACGTGCCCGTCGTCACCACGGTGGGCAACTACAAGTACGTGGGGCGGCTTGTCGTGAACTTCAACCGGGACGGCGAGGTGGTCAGCACCGACGAGTCCAGCGGCCCGGTGCGGGTCTCCGGCGTTGCCCCCGACGCGGTCGAGCCCGATCAGGGGATCCAGCGCGACGTGGTGGACCCGGTCAACGAGTTCATCGCGGACCAGGCGGAGAACGTGATCGCGCAGTCCGAGGTGGCGCTGAACGGCCTGCGCGAGTCGGTCCGGACCGAGGAAACCAACCTCGGCAACCTCATGGCCGACGCCCTGCACGACGCGGGTACGGACAACGCCGCCGAGTTCGGCGTCGCGCCGCCGGATGTCGCCATCCAGAACGGCGGCGGCATCAGGCTCGAAGCCGTGATCGACCCGGGACCGGTCACGGAGCTCGACACGTTCTCCATCGCCCCGTTCCCGAACTTCGTCTCGGTCGTGCCCGATGTTCCGGCCGACCAGTTCAAGGAGATCGTGGAGAACATGGTGTCCAGGGTGGAGTTCGTCGACGGCAGGTTCGGCCAGGTCAGCGGGTTCAGCTTCACCTACGACGCCTCGCGCACGGCCCAGGTGCTCGACGACGACGGCAACGTCGAGGTGCCGGGCGAACGGGTGCGCTCACTCGAGCTCGACGACGGCACGGTCATCGTCGCGGACGGTGAAGTGGTCGGCGGCGCGCCGGCGGTAGCCATCGCGACCAACGACTTCAGCGCCCGCGGTGGCGACCAATACCCGTTCCGCGGCCTGCCGTTCACCACGGTCGGCGTCACGTACCAGCAGGCGCTAGCGGGCTACCTGGTCGAGAACCTTGCTGGAACCATCACCGCCGCCGACTACCCGGAGGGCGGCGAGGGCCGCATAGTCCGGCTGGACTGATCAACGCGAGGGCGTGCCGTAGCGTGATGACTCGTGCACACTCGCTTGGTGCCGACGCCCGTCGGTGACGCTCGGTTGGTCGTAGACGCGGCGGAAGAGCCGCGAGCGACGGTAGTGCTCGGCCACGGCGCCGGCGGCGGTGTGCACGCGCGCGATCTCACCGCTCTCGCGGCGAGCCTGCCGGGAGCCGGCGTTACCGTGGTCCGGGTCGAGCAACCGTGGCTGGTCGCGGGCAAGAGGGTTGCGCCTGCGCCGGCGGTGCTCGATCGAGCCTGGCTGCCCGCTGTCGAGACGATCGAGCCGGACGGTCCCCTCGTCCTGGGCGGGCGTAGCGCGGGTGCGCGGGTCGCGTGCCGTACGGCGGTCGCGCTCGGCGCCGCGGGGGTGATCTGCCTGGCGTTCCCTCTGCATCCTCCGGGTAAGCCGGAGCGGTCCAGGTTGGACGAGCTGACGGCTGCGGGGGTACCCACCCTCGTCGTGCAAGGTGAGCGCGATGCGTTCGGTCGTCCCGCCGAGTTCCCGCGAGGCCCCTACGAGCTGGTCGCTGTGCCGCATGCCGACCACGGGATGTCGGTGCCGAAATCCCAGAGCCAGCAGGCGGCGACGGCGGCAGCGGTGCAGGCGGTGAAGGCGTGGTTCGGGAATGCTCTCGGCGTCGGGTTGCGTTGAACCGTGCGTGACTGGATCCGCCACGTGCCTGGAGCCAACACGTCCTGACGAGTCCCAGTGGGTGGAGTGGCCACCGCCGGCCGAGTGGGCGCAGATAGCATCGCCGTCAATGACACAACAGCACGAGTCCCAGGAAGAGCGCACGGAGCGCTTCGAGCGCGACGCGCTGCCTTACCTGGACCAGCTCTACTCGGCGGCACTGCGGATGACGCGCAACGCCGCCGACGCAGAAGATCTCGTGCAGGAGACCTTCGCCAAGGCGTTCGGATCGTTCCACCAGTTCAAGGAGGGGACGAACCTCAAGGCCTGGCTGTACCGCATTCTGACGAACACGTTCATCAACTCGTACCGGAAGCGACAGCGGGAGCCGCAGCAGGCCAACACCGAGGATGTCGAGGACTGGCAGATGGCCCGCGCGGAGGCGCACGCGTCTACCGGCCTCCAGTCGGCCGAGGCGGAGGCGCTCAGCCACCTCCCGGACAGCGACGTCAAGGAGGCGCTGCAGCAGATCCCCGAGGAGTTCCGCATTGCGGTCTATCTCGCCGACGTCGAAGGCTTCCCGTACAAAGAAATCGCGGACATCATGGGGACACCGATCGGTACCGTCATGTCGCGGCTGCACCGCGGGCGGCGCCAGCTTCGGGCACTGCTGGAGGATTACGCTCGCGAGCGCGGGTCGGCATCAGCCGTCGCGAAGGAGGTCGGCCGATGAGCTGTGGCGAACCGCACGACGTTGACTGTGCGGAAATCCTGGAGCGTGTCTATCTCTTCCTCGACGGCGAGATGACCCACGAGGTGACCGCCTACGCCACGATCGAGGAGCATCTCGACGAATGCAGCCCTTGCCTACGCAAGTACAACCTCGAGCGTGAGGTCAAGGCTCTGGTCGCCCGCTCCTGCGGCTGCGATCACGCCCCCGCCGAGTTGCGGCAGCGGGTGATGGCAAAGATTCAGGAGCTTCGAGTACAGCTCACCGAGTAGCCGCTCGACGCAGCCAGACGGCACCCGGCGTCAACTGGCGTTGGGCCGCTTGCCGTGGTTGGCCTTCTTGCGTCGTCGTGCCCTCCGCTTGCGTGCCCGCTTGGCCATCGCGACGTTCTCCTCGCCTTCTCGTCATCCAGCAGCGAAGCGCTGCGGCTCCGCATCGGACCTCATTGTCCCACTGTCCGTGTCGTCGTCATCGGGTGGCTCGTCGTCATCGTCGGCGACCGGTTGTATCTCCTCGTGGATGGTGTCGGCCGGGTGGCTCGGCTCGCGGCGCCGACCGGTGAGCCCCGTGCTTACCGCCGCGGCAAGTCCGGCCGCGATCGCGATGTCCCCGGGGCTCACGACTTCGGGCCGCGGTGGGAAGGCCACGGGTATGATCTTGCCGAGCCACGGTAGCCGGGTGTCCGGTCCGGCGGCGATGTTGTTGCCGGCCGCCGCCACAGCGGCTGGTTCCGCGCCGGCGCGGACGGCGGCGTCGGTGGACACCGGGACGGCCCCGTTGGCGAACATGACGGCGGCATTGGCGAGCAAGCCGGCGGCGACCAGCGCCGCGCCCTCGATCGCCCGGTTCACCCAGGCGTAGTAGCCGAGCGCTGCCCACGACAACGCGACGAGCGCCGGCATGGCGGGAGCCCACAACCAGCCCGCCAGCACCCCCAGAACGTGGAGGCCTACCGCCGTGAGGAGCAGGCGGTTGCGGCGTAGCCGCACCGCGAAAAGGCGGGCAAGGCGGCCGCCGCGCACGAACCCGACCACGACGCCGGTCACCAGAACGAGGAGCACGAGCGTCATGTCCTCCATCGTCGACCTAGTTGCACGATCTGGGTGGGAACGCCACGCCGGGTTCTCACCATGCTCGATCGCGCCGTGATGGAATAGCTGCGGCATTCCGCAGATGTGAGGAGAAGCGCTCACGTGGCCGAGCAGGTGTGTGCCGAGATGGTGGCCAACGTTCTGTCCGTTGCCGTCTCAGCTGGTGACCAGGTAGCGCCTGGGACGACGCTGCTGCTCCTGGAGTCGATGAAGATGGAGATCCCGGTGCTGTGCGAGGGAGGCGGGACGGTCGCCGAGATCAAGGTGACGCCGGGCGACGTCGTTCAAGAGGGTGACGTGCTCGTGGTCGTCGCGTGAGCGGCGGCGAAGGACCGGTCGCGGACCAGTCCTACGTCGTCGGCCCCGCGGACACCGCCACGGCAGTCGGCTCCGGTGACGTCGCGGTGCTGGCGACTCCGCGGTTGCTTGCCTGGTTGGAGGCCGCCACCGTTGCCGCCGCGCGCGATCGGCTTCCGGGGGGCACCACCAGCGTGGGCAGCCGCGTGGAACTGGAACACCTGGCACCTAGCCCGGTGGGTGTAACGGTCGCCGTTCGGGCGGAGCTTGCGGCAGCCGACGGGCGCCGGCTCACGTTCGATGTCGAGGCCCGGCACGCCGACGGCACCGTTGTGGCGAGAGGAACGGTAGTGCGGGTGATCGTGGACCGCTCGCGCTTCGGCCTGGGCTAGCCGCACACGCTTGCATCGCTTTGCTCGACCTCGGTGCCGTTGATCGCGATAGCAAGGACGGCGCCGTTGTCGTCCTCGACCGACTCGATCAGCAGGTCGAGCGGATCGGCCCGGTTCGACAGGCAGTAGGTCCCGTCCGGCAGCCCGTCGGGCAGGTCGAGGTGCTGGTCCGGGAGTTCCTGGCCGTACACGTCGGCCCAGCCGGGCGTGATCCCCTGTACGCGGTCGTAGCCGCAGTCGCCGTAGTGCTGGCTCGGTCGCGGATCGGCCTCGGCGGGCACCTCACGGTTGTCGCGCCAGCAGAAGCTGACCTTCTCGGCGACGGCGATGGGGTCATTCGCTCCCGGTTCCGCGAGGGCGTACTCGGCCGCGGCGTCGAAGTGCCAGTGGTCGTGGCCCGGGTGGTCGACCATGCAACCGGCGGGGCGGCTGCTGGTTCGCGTGTCGATGTCGCGGTCGTACTGGCCGTTGCCGTTGACGTCGTGATACAGCACCTGCGATGCGTGCCGCTGATCGCTCGGGCACGATTCCAGCCCGTCCGGCACCGTCTCGATCGGCCCGACCCCTGTGTTGGCGATGATCGAGGTGAACCGCAGCCGCCGGGTGCCGTCGTCGATGATCTCGATCAGTACGTCCTCCGGCGGAAGGCTCTGCAGGTTTGGCAGCAGTCGGGCGCCCACGGGCACCGGGCGGGGATCCGGGTGCGAGAACACCGGAGGGCGCTCAGCGACAACCGCGTACTTGACGGGCTGGACGGTCTCGCCGGGGCTCGCACCGCTGGCGGCGCTGAGACTGAGCACAACCAGGGTGACGGCCGCTCCAGCCGCGCCCATCAGCAGTCCGCTTTGCGTTATCCGCACAGCCACCCCGGATTACCCAACGCCACCCTCCATGCTATGCGTGACGGATGTTCGAGCGGCGTAGTTCAGCGCCGCCCGTCCCCGGCAAGGGCCATGATCGCAGTCGCGGGGCGGCCCCGGCTAGGTCACCGGTGCCTTCTTTGCGAACTCGGGGCGAGCCCACTCGCCGCACTCGAGGACGGCGACCGCGTGCTGAACCGCGTCCCAGACGTCCACGAACCGCAGGTACAGCGGCGCGAACCCGAAACGGGCAAGATCCGGGTTGCGGAAGTCGCCGATCACCCGGCGGGCGATCAGTGCCTGCACCAAGCCGTACGCTTCGGGGTGGCGCAAACACACCTGAGAACCCCGCCGCTCGTGCGCCCGCGGAACCTCGGCCGCAACACCGTACGCCTCCAGTCGTTGGTCGACGAGCGCGATGAAGTAGTCGGTGAGCGCGAGCGACTTGGCGCGGACCTCGGCCATCGACACTCCGTCGAAGGCATCCAGCGCGGTGTCGAGAGCGGCCATCGACAGCACGGGCGGCGTCCCGGTCTGCATCCGCGCGATGCCGGGAGCGGGCCGGTAGTCGCGCTCCAGCGCGAACGGCGCGGCGTGACCCATCCAGCCGGCTAGCGGCTGGTCCAACCGGTCCTGCAGGCGAGGGTGGACGTAGGCGAACGCCGGAGCGCCGGGCCCGCCGTTGAGGTACTTGTAGCCGCAGCCGACAGCGAGATCGGCGTCCCACCCGGTCAGGTCGACGGGCACCGCCCCTGCCGAGTGGCACAGGTCCCAGCACGCCAGCGCTCCCGCCTCGTGCGCGACGGCGGTAAGCGCTGCCGCGTCATGCATACGCCCGGACCGGTAGTCGACGTGGGTCAGGGCCAGGACCGCCACGTCGTCGTCGAGCGCCGCAGTGATGTCGGAAGGGTCGCACCACCGCACCTCGCCGCCGATCAGCCGCGCCACGCTCGCGGCGATGTACGAGTCGGTGGGGAAGTTGCCGGGCTCGGTGACGATGACGTTGCGCCCGGGACGCAGCCGAGCCGCCGCGACGAGCAGCTTGAACAGCTGGACACTCGTCGAGTCGCCGGCCACGACCGATCCAGGCGGGGCACCGATGAGTCTCGCGATCTTCGAGCCCACCCGAGCCGGCAGACCGATCCAGTCGTGCACGTTCCACGACGTGATCAGGTCGCGGCCCCATTCCTGGCTGACCAGCGAGGCCACGCGCTCACGGACGCCGACAGGCAGCGGCCCGAGCGAGTTGCCGTCGAGGTAGATGACGCCCTCCGGCATCTCGAACCGGTTGCGGAGGTGCCGTAGCGGGTCGTCCTCGTCACGCTGAACGGCGTCGTCGCGGGTCATACGTCCAACGCTACGTCCGCCACCCTCGGCGGGCGCGCCGGGCC
>CAZMXH010000132.1:0-8571 GCA_964570165.1 uncultured Actinomycetes bacterium | reverse complement strand
CGCGGAGAAGCTGGTCGGCGAGGGTGACGGGCTGTTCCTGCCGATGGGGGCGAGCAAGCCGATCCGGATCCAGGGAGCCTGGGTCACCGAGAAAGAGGTGCACGCCGTCGTCAAGCACTGCAAGGAGCAGCTGGAGCCGGACTACCGCGACGACGTCACGGTCGCGCAGAGCTCGAAGCGAGAGATCGACGAGGACATCGGCGATGACCTCGACCTGCTGTGCCAGGCTGCGGAGCTGGTGATCACGACCCAGTTCGGCTCCACCTCGATGCTGCAGCGCAAGCTGCGGGTCGGGTTCGCTAAGGCCGGACGGTTGATGGACCTGATGGAAAGCCGCGGCATCGTAGGCCCGTCCGAGGGGTCCAAGGCGCGGGACGTGTTGATCAAGCCGGACGACCTGGACGAGACACTAGCGACCCTGCGCGGCGAGTAGCACCCGACCGCAGGGCCTACCGGCCGTGACACTTGGCAGCGGCGATGTTGCCAGATAAGTTCGCGGCACGGGAGGTAACCGAACGAAAGGTGTGTTCCGTGACCAATGACGTGAACCCGGCGCCCCCACAAGCGACCCGCTCCGAGTCAGGCGGCGTAGGTGCGTCGCCGCCTGTTGCGCGGCGGAATGGCGGATTCAGCAGCGTAGCGCCCAGGGTCTTCTGGCCTGCCGCCATCCTGATCGTGGCCTTCGTGATCTGGGGAATAGCCGGCCGGGAGAGCTTGGGCAGCGCCGTTGGCTGGATCCAGGAGAACATCGTCGGCGGGCTGGGTTGGTACTACGTCATCATCGTCACCGGTTTCGTGGTCTTCTCGCTGATCGTCGGGATCAGCCGGCTCGGCGACATCAAGCTGGGCAAGGATGACGAAGCGCCGGACTTCAGCGTGGGCACGTGGCTGGCCATGCTGTTCTCCGCCGGCATGGGTATCGGCCTGGTGTTCTACGGCGTGGCGGAGCCGCTGTGGCATCTCGCCGCTCCGAAGCCGGGCATCGACGGGACGCCGGAGGAGTTGGGCCAGCAGGCGATGACCCAGACGCTGCTGCACTGGGGCATCCACGCCTGGGCAATCTACGTCGTCGTGGGCTTGGCGCTCGCCTATGCGGTGTTCCGGAAAGGCCGGCCGGTGTCGATCCGCTGGGCGCTGGAGCCGCTGCTGGGCGACCGGGTGAAGGGCTGGCTCGGGGATCTGATCGACATCATCGCGATCCTCGGCACGCTGTTCGGCGTGGCGACGTCGCTGGGCATCGGGGCCAGCCAGATCAGCGCCGGCCTGGGGTTCCTCGACGTGCTGCAGGACCCGGGCGACGCTGCGCTCATCGGGATCATCGTCGTCATCACACTGATCGCGACCGCGTCGGTCGTGACCGGCCTCAGGCGGGGCATCAAGTGGTTGTCCAATGTCAACGTGTCCATCGCCGGCTTGGTAGCGCTGTTCATCCTCGTGATGGGGCCGACGCTGTTCATCCTCCGGGAGTTCGTGCAGTCGATCGGCGCGTACCTGCAGAGCCTGCCGGTGCTGTCGTTCGATGTCACGACGTTCCAGGCGGAGGCCGGAGAAGGCTGGCAAGCCGCCTGGACGATCTTCTACTGGGGCTGGTGGATCTCCTGGGCGCCGTTCGTCGGCGCGTTCATCGCCCGGATCTCGAGGGGCCGGACCGTCCGGCAGTTCGTCGTCGGCGTGCTGGCCGTGCCCACCCTGGTCACCTTCATCTGGTTCTCGATCCTCGGCGGCACCGCGCTGAACCGCGAGATCCACGGCGAGGGTGGCATGATCCAGGACGGTGCTCCGTTCCCGTCGGACGACACGGCCCTGTTCCAGTTGCTGGACGGGCTATCCGGCGGCACGGTCGTCGGGTTCATAGTGGTGATCCTGATCGCGACGTTCTTCATCACCTCCTCGGACTCCGGGTCGCTGGTGGTGGACATGCTCGCCTCCGGTGGCGACCCGAACCCGCCCACCTGGAGCAGGATCTTCTGGGCCCTCATGGAGGGTGCCGTGGCGATCGTACTGTTGCTCGCCGGCAGCCTGACGGCGTTGCAGACGGGTGCCATATCGCCGGCGTTGCCGTCCAGCGTCGTGATGGTCCTGATGGTGTTCTCTACCTGGAAGGCGCTGCGCCAGGATCATCTGAGCATCGTCGAACAGCAGCAACGGGCGCACCAGGAGGCGCTGGCGGCTCACGTGCACGAACGGTTCACCAACGCGTTCAGCGAGAGCGTGTCGACCGTCGTTGCCGAGCACCCGCCGCCGACGGGTCCCGAGCAGGAGCGCCAGTGGACCTCCTGGTGGCAGCGTGTCCTCGACGCGCTCAAGTCCCGTCCGGGAGGCGGGGGCCTCTACGACTAGGGCCTACCCACCCGGCTCCCACCTGACCGGGCGGTGCCGCGCTCTTGCGTCCTCCGCTTGGCTTCGAAGGTCCGGGCGGGAGCGGCCGCCGGTCGGCTAGCGAGACGGAGCGATCCTGGTCATGATCTCGGGACCACGCTCGTCGAGCCGGCGGCCGCCGATCCGGTTCCCGCCCCGGAGCAGTAGCCAGCCGTAGGCCGGGCCGACGGCCAACAGAAACAGGCCGGCGGCCGCGTTCCACCACACCGCCAGCGCAAGCAGCGCCATGGCCGGTCCGGCGGCGAGCGCGACCACCGTGCTGGCGACAAGCTGCTGCCCCATCGTGATCACGTTGCCGCCGGACGGGGTCGTGAACGGGTTCGCGCCGGGCGGCGGCGCCGGGAACGGCACGGTCACGTTGGTCACGGCGGCCACGGCCAAGCCGACGAGCAGGACCGTCAGGCCGCTGCCCATGGTCGCCGGGACAAGCTCCGGGCGGCGTGCCACCAGAGCACCGGCGACCGCAGCGGCAGTGACCAGCGGCACCGACCACACCAGAGTGCCCAGGCCGCGGCCGTGACGGTCGGCGTACCCGGGCAAGGCGGCGGCGAGGTGGGTCCACAGCGCGGTGCCATCGAACGCCGTGTGGTTGAGCATGGTGAGCCCTACAATGACGCCGATAGCCGGGGCGGCTAGCAGCGCGAACTGCGGTGGCGCACCGGCGATCCGCGGGGCGACGAGGATCACAACCAGGATCACCGGGATCGCGA
Organism: uncultured Actinomycetes bacterium; assembly: GCA_964570165.1. Classification (GTDB taxonomy): domain Bacteria; phylum Actinomycetota; class Actinomycetes; order Jiangellales; family Jiangellaceae; genus JBMCTR01. The sequence goes on along the minus strand of CAZMXH010000132.1, from coordinate 5,482 downwards.
GGAGGTTCCTCCGCTGCCGCGGGTCTCGCCACTGGTAGCGAAGGGTGCGCGCGGCGACCGCGCCTGCTGCACCCGAGGGCAGCAGCCGGGCGAGCAATGCAGGGGTAAGCCACGCCGCTCCAGCCGAGCGGCCTGCCGTGGCCGCCTGCCCGCCCTCGAGAGACCGCCGCAACGCAACTGACCAGCCGGCCAGCAGCAGGAGCAGCGTTGCGCCCGCGATCGCGAGCCGCCCGATGCCGAGCAGGGGGGTGCCAGCGACGACGTCGTACGGCGCCGCCCACGGCGCGCCCAGCGGCGTCCACGCGAGCACGTCGACGATCCGGCCGCCCACGGCCGCCGGAGTCGCGGTCGCCAGTTGCACGGCACCGAGCTGGATCAGCCCGACGGACGAGACCAGCAGCACCATCACAACCGAGAGCACATCCTGGACCCGGCGGGAGCGCAGTGCCCCGCTGAGCGCCGTCGTCCCGGCACGGCTGGCGACGACGCAGGTGATCGCCGCCAGCACCGCGCCCGCCAGCGCGAACAGCACCGGCAGCACGCCGCGCAGCCATGCCATGACCGTCGACAGCGCGACCACGGTGGTGGCCAGCGCGGGCACGCCGGTGAAGCCCGCGGCGAGCATGCCTGCCAGCAGCGTGCGGCGGCGGATCGGCAGCAGCGCGAAGCGCCCCGGGTCGATCGTCTCGTCGACTCCGAACATGATGATCGGTAGTACCGCCCACGCAAAGACGAGCAGGCTGCCCCCGACGACGAGGAGAGTTCGCGCGGCCGCCGGCTCCGCGGTCCGCAGCAGCACGGTGAGCGATACGCCGAACACCATGGCGCCGAGGCCCAGCGCCAGCCCGACGACCGAGACCACGGCGCGTGCCGACGACGAGCGGAACGCGCCGGCCAGCAGCCGCAGCTTGAGGCCTATGAAGGTCGCAACCACGACAGGCTCTCACCAAGCTCGCGATGGCCTCCGACCAGATCGACGAACCGCTGTTCCAGCGACCCACCGGCCCGGACCTCGTCGAGGGAGCCCGCGGCAAGGACCTTCCCGCCCGCGATCACGGCGAGCCGGTCACACAGTTGCTCGACGAGGGCCATGACGTGGCTCGATATCACGACGGTGCCGCCGCTGGCGGCGAAGGACCGCAGGATGTCGCGGATCGTTGTGGCAGAGACGGGGTCCACCGCCTCGAACGGCTCGTCCAGTACCAGGATCCGGGGCGCGTGGATCATGGCACAGGCCAGTCCGATCTTCTTCGTCATGCCTGCGCTGTAGTCGACGACGAGCTTGCCCGCCGCGTCGCTGAGATCGAGTACCTCGAGCAGTTCGGACCCCCGCTGCCGGGCCACATCGACATCCAGCCCGTGCAGCCGGCCGACGTACTCCAGCAGTTGCGACCCCGTGAGGCGGTCGAACAGCTGCAGGCCCTCTGGGAGCACCCCGAGCAGCCGCTTGGCCGACACCGGATCACGCCAGACATCGTGGCCGAGCACGGTTGCTGTGCCGTAATCGGGCCGTAGCAGGCCGGTCGCCATCGACAGCGTCGTGGTCTTGCCCGCGCCGTTCGGCCCGACCAGCCCGAAGAAGGAGCCGACCGGGACGTCGAGATCCAGCCCTGCCACGGCCAGAGTCTGGTCGAACTGCTTGACCAGGCCGCGCAGCACCAGCGCGGGCCAGGAGTCAGCGTGCGTCACGGGACGAAGGGTAGCGGGGCAGGCAGCGCCGTCGGCCGCCGTACGCTTGGCGCGTGCCAGCAGATCCGCGGCCTCCAGTATGGAACGCAGCCAACGCCGTGACCTTGCTGCGGCTGGTCCTGGTGCCGCTCCTGCTCTGGCTGCTGCTGCGCGACGGCGGGACGGACCCCGCGGCCAGGATCGGTGCGGCCGGCGTGTTCGCCGCCGCGATGGTGACCGACCGGGTGGACGGCCAACTCGCGCGCCGCCGCGGCCTGGTGACAGACGTGGGCAAGATCGCCGACCCGATCGCCGACAAGGCCCTCACCGGGGCGGCGTTCATCGGCCTGTCGCTGCTGGGCGAGCTGCCGTGGTGGGTGACGGCAGTCGTCCTGGTCCGGGAATGGGGCGTCACCGCGATCCGCTTCGCGGTGCTGCGCTATGGCGTGCTCCCCGCGAACCGCGGCGGCAAGGTGAAGACCGCGCTGCAGGCCCTGGCGCTGGTGCTCTACATTCTGCCGCTGCCGGCCGCGTGGGCGCCGGCGCAGGCCGCGGTGATGTCGCTCGCCGTGGCCGCAACGCTCGTCACCGGCGCCGACTACGTCGCCCAGGCGCGGCGGCTGCGCGGGGGCTCGCATGCCTGACCCCGCTGCCGAGGCTGTGATCCGCGAGCTGTCCCGTACGGGTGCCACGGTGGCGACCGCGGAGTCGCTGACAGGAGGGCTCGTCGCGGCTGCGCTGACCGCCGTCCCGGGGGCTTCTGCCGCCGTCCGGGGCGGCGTGGTCGTGTACGCGACCGACCTGAAGGCCACGCTTGCCGGAGTCCCGGCGGACGTGCTGGAGCGCAACGGTCCCGTGTCGGCGGTCACCGCGGCGGCGATGGCGTCGGGCGTCCGCCGGCTGTGCGCCGCGACGTACGGCGTCGCGACCACAGGCGTCGCCGGCCCGACGTGGCAGGACGGTCGTCCTCCGGGGACGCTGTACGTAGCCGTCGCAGGGCCCAACGGCGAAGCTACCGACGCTCCGGCGGGGGTGCGGGGCGACCGCGCGGCGGTTCGGACCGCGGCCGTCCACAGCGCACTCGCCCTGCTGCGGCGGATTCTGGACGAGGCTGCGGAATCCACATCGCGGCCGGAGCGTTGAGTTAAACACGCGGTACCACCGTGACGGACCAGAGGCGAAGCGGCGGTACCGTTGTAGTGACACGGCCTACGCGAAGGAGAAGGGAGTGGCCGGTGGTTCTCGTCAGGCGCCTGATCGGCGACGTCCTCCGCCGTCGCCGGACTGCCCAGGGCCGCACCCTTCGCGACGTCGCTGCCGCCGCGCGGGTCAGCCTTGGCTATCTGTCCGAGGTGGAGCGAGGACGCAAGGAGGCGTCCTCCGAACTGCTGGCCGCGATCTGCACGGCGCTGGACCTACCGATGTCCGAGGTGCTGCGCGAGGTGAGCGACGAGATGCTGCAGGTGGAGGCCGCAGCCGTAGGCGCTCTCACCGAGTTGCGGCCGGAGCCGGCGAAGTCTGACGAAGACGTGCTGGCGATGGCCTGATTCACCGGCCGCCGCGCGAGGGCGCTCGTCGAGTAGTCTGTTAAGAGACTTATCGATACGGAGGCGGCCGATGTCGCGTCGACCGGGAACGCCCGCTCTGCTGCGAACGATCAACGACCGCAGCGCCTTCGAACGGCTGCTCGTCGAGGGTCCCCTCACGCGCGGCGGGTTGGGCGAGTTGACCGGGCTGTCCAAGGTGACGGCGTCGCAGCTCGTTGTCCGCCTTCAGGAGCGCGGCCTCATCGAAGTCGTGGGCACCCGGTCGGGTGGTCGTGGTCCGAGCGCGGAGCTGTACGCGGTTCGCCCCGACTGCTCGTATGCCGTCGGCGTGGACATGGTGTTGGACCGAGTGCAGGCCGCCGTGTCGGGGATCACGGGACCGGTGATCGCTCGGGTCACGCGTGCGGCGGCCGAGGGCGACGAGCCGGTCGGCGTCGTGCATCGCGTCGTCGAGGAAGTGGCGGCCAAGGCGGGGATCGGTCTCGCCGAGATCGACAACGTCGTCATCGGGACGACCGGAGTGGTCGATCCGGTCACTCACGACGTCACCTTCTCGTTCGACCTGCCGCGGTGGCACCGGGGCATCCGCGACGTGCTGCAGGACGACCTCGGTTGCGAGGTCACCTTCGAAAACGACGTGAATCTCGCGGCGGTGGCCGAACGGGAACACGGCGCGGGCCGGGACGTCGACGACATGGCCCTGTTCTGGGTGGGCCGCGGCGTCGGCCTGGCGCTCATCCTCGGCGGGCGGCTGCAGCGTGGTGCGAGCGGCGCAGCGGGCGAGATCGGCTACCTTCCCGTGCCCGGCGCGCCGCTGCTCGACGACGTGTCGAGCCGGGACGCGCACGGCCAGCTAGGCGGCTCGTTCCAGCAACTGGTCGGTGCCGCGGCCGTGCTGGACCTGGCCGCTCAGCACGGCATCGCCGCCGATGGCGCAGCCGGTGCGGTGCGCGCCGCGCTGGCTGCGGGCTCCCCGGCAGCGGAGTTCCTCGCCGAGCTCGCGCGTAGGTTGGCAGTCGGCCTCGCCGCGGTGTGCGCGGTCGTCGACCCGGCTCTCGTGGTGCTGGCGGGGGACGTGGGGACGGCCGCGGAGGAGCGGCTGTGTGCGATGGTCACCGAGGCGACCGGACACCTGGTACCCGTGAGCCCGAAGGTTGTCGCGACCGCGATCCCTGAGGACGCGGTGCTGCACGGAGCGGTTCTGACCGCCGTGGAGCAGGCGCGGCAGGCACTGCTGGCGTCGATCGCGGCCGAGTGAGGGCCGCCGCCTACGTTGCGATCCTGTCTCAATCGCTGCTAAGGCGCAAATGTCCGATTTTGCGGCTGCTACATTCGAGGGTCACAGCCAGCACATGGCACGGCAGCCGGGTTGTCAGGCCGGGAGGCGGTTGCCCACGCCGTCGCCGGTGCCTCGGTTGTAGGCTGCATTGAGGTCTTGATGTGGCGTCGAGGTCATCCCTGCGCGGCGCCGACGAAGGCGCTGCTAGAGGATGGCAGCTGTCTGCCTTCCGACAACAGACGAGGTGAAAGTGGCTGCGGTCAGCGCAGAAGGTCTGTACAAAGTCTTCGGCAAGCGGGCGGACGAAGCCGTCCGCATGCTGCAGGACGGCGCCAGCCGCGAGGACGTGCAGCGCATGGGTAGCATCCCGGCCGTCATCGATGCGACCTTCAAGGTCGAGCCGGGCGAGATCTTCGTCGTCATGGGGCTCTCCGGCTCGGGCAAGTCAACGCTCATCCGGATGCTCAACGGGCTGTGGACGCCCACGGCCGGCCGCGTCTACGTCGGAGACGACCTGGTGACCGACCTCTCTCCAGCGGAGCTGCGGCACCTGCGGCGGGAACGGATGAGCATGGTCTTCCAGCACTTCGCTCTCCTTCCACATCGCACGGTCCTGCAGAACGCTGCCTACGCGCTCAACATCCAGGGCCGGCCCCAGGATGAGCAGGAGGAGCGTGCGAGGGAGGCGCTGCAGCTTGTCGGCCTGGCCGGCTGGGAGGACAAGTTCCCCGTCCAGCTCTCCGGCGGCATGAAGCAACGGGTCGGCCTGGCGCGGGCCCTTGCCTCGGGCTGCGAGATCATGCTGATGGACGAGGCATTCAGCGCGCTCGATCCGCTGATCCGGCGAGAGATGCAGGACGAGCTCATCAAGCTGCAGGCTAGCCTCAACAAGACGGTCGTGTTCATCACGCACGACCTCAACGAGGCGATGCGCCTCGGCGACCGCATCGCGATGATGCGCGACGGTCGGATCGAGCAGATCGGGACC
>CAZMXH010000131.1:0-8574 GCA_964570165.1 uncultured Actinomycetes bacterium | reverse complement strand
GCAGAACGTCAGCTTCCCAAGCTGATAATGCGGGTTCGATTCCCGTCACCCGCTCGAGTGATCATGAACGCGAACCCCGTCTGAAGATCGGGGTGATTCCGGTGACTGCCTGGACTCACCAGAGTCACCTTGATCTTCATCAAGCAAGGTCAGCCAGCGCCGTCAGGGTGTGCTCCCCACCCGGGTCGCCCGCCGTGGCCGGAACGAGGGCCACCTCGTCCAGGCCGGCCGCGACGTAGGCCTCCATCCGACCCCGGACGGCGTCCGCATCCCCGACCAGGCCGACGATGCCGGGGGCATGCTCCGGCAACGCGTCGACCAACTCACGGGCCCCGGCGCCGTCGCGAGCCAGCCGCACCGCCTCGCCGAGGCCTGCCGAGATGAACATCTCGCTGTAGCCCCGTACGGTCAGGTAGCCGGCGATGCCCTGCATGAGCTGCCGGTGAGACGCGGGGTCGGGGTCCACGGCGGCGGGCAGCCACGCGGCAAGCGCCGGACGGGGCCGGCCCGTCCTGCTCGCCGCCGCTTCCAGCTTGTCCCGCAAGGTGCGCACCTGCTCGGGAGAAACCAGGTCGAGCAGCATGCGATCGGCATGCTCGGCGGCTACAGCGATGGCGCGGTCCCCGAACGCCGCCACGGTGAGCGCGCCTCCGGGGCCGCCCAGCCGCCGCGGGAAGCTGTGTGCCGAGCCAGCACCCGGCCACGGCTGCTCCCCGTCGAGCAGTGCGCGGACCACCCTGGCGCTCTCAGCGAGTGCAGCCGACGCGCCCGCCCGGGAACGCCCGTGGAGCCCCTCCACCACCCGGACGCTCGACGTGCCGAGGGCGACACCCACGACACGACCGGTCAGTGCGGCAGCCGACGCCGCGCCTCGCACGATGGTCACCGGATCTCGCAGCGACACGGGAACCGGCCCGGCCGTGATCTCGATCTGCTCGGTGCCGAGGCCGACCGCCGTCGCGAGCGCGAACGAATCCCACGTTGGTCCCTCGCCCAGCCACACCTCGCCGTATCCGAGCCGGTCGGCCATGGCGGCGATGCTGAGCGCCTCCCGAGGCGGGCGGTCGTCCTCCCGTGCCGCTGCGACCACGCTCACTCGCATTGCGCCGCTCCCTCATGTCAGCCTGCTCTGCCGGCAGCCCACTCCGTGCAACGTACCTGCGCCCAGGCCTGCGGGGTCACGGTGTCCTGCCCAGAAAGGCGACCAGCCGGTCAGCGGGCGCGGCCGCCGGCGACACCGCCACCGGCGGGGCGAACCGCGCGGGCCGGTCGGCATCGGTGACGATCAGGTGAGAAAGCTCCAGCAACTCCTCGGCAAGTTCGGCCGGCAGCCGGTGGTCGCTCCCGCAGGCCCGCGCAATGTCCCAGGCATGCACCGCGATCTCCAGCGCACCGGTTCCGGCCACCACGCCCACCGGCAGCAACCGGCCCCCGATCGCGACCGCCTGGAGCGCCGTGGCGTTTGTCCACGCGCCCAGCAACCGGTGCGAGCTGTCCCTGAGCGCAGCGACCGGGTCGGGCCGCGCGTCGCATGACATCGGCGGCGGGTCGATGTCCACAGTGCCAACGACCGCCTCGCCGAGGGCGGCAACGGAATCGGCCACGTGCTGGAGCAGTGCCCGGAGGTCCCATGCCGAGCACGGCGTGGGGCACGGCAACGCCTCCGGCGTCACCATGCTCAGGCTGCCCAGGAAGTAGCTCGTCGCGCGTTCGAGCAGGATGAGCCCAGCGGTGCGCGCCTCGTCCATGGCAGGACGTCCAGGTGGCCGCGCCGCCGGTTCTACGACCCGGCCGGCGGAGTCGGCGGCAGCCCGAACTTCGGGAACAGGCTGACGTCGAAGAACGCGACGACGTGCGACACGGCTCGGCCGTTGGTGGACAGGACCTGCAGCTGGAACGGCAGGTGCTGGCCGTCCGCGCCCCGCATGTAGAGCCCGAAGGCGGGCTGGCCGTTCGCCGCGGTGGGAACCATGATCTGGTCGCCGGACTTGTCCGCCGGGCAGTTGCACGAGATCAGCCGACCGATCGTCTCGGCGCCCTGGTACCACCCCGTGAACGGCGGCATCTCCCAGACCGCGTCGTCGGTCAGCAGCTCCACGATGCCGGGAATGTCGTACGCCTCGAACGCCGCGGCGTAGCGGTCGAGCAACGCCCGCTGCTCGGGTGAGTCGGGCTCGCGCATCTCGTCCTCGCTGGGACTGACCTGGCTCAGCTGCGCCCGCGCCCGCTGAAGCAAGCTGTTGACGGCTACGGTCGAGATGCCGACGGCCTCGGCGACCTCCGCGGCCCGGAACCTCAGCACGTCCCGCAGGATCAGCACCGCCCGCTGCCGCGGAGGAAGGTGCTGCAACGCGGCGATGAACGCGAGCCGCACGCTCTGCCGGGTGGCGACCGCCGATGCGGGATCGGCCATCATCGCGTCAGGGACGGGCTCCAGCCATGGCACCTCAGGCCGCTCGACCAGGGCGGCGTCCGGCTCGGAGCTCGGCTCGCCGAGCGCGGTCGGAAGCGGCCGGCGGCCCCGTTGCTCCAGGGCCGTCAGGCAGGCGGTCGTTGCGATCCGGTACAGCCACGTCCGCAGCGACGATCGGCCCTCGAAACGATCGTAGGCCTTCCACGCCCTCAGGTACGTCTCCTGGACCAGGTCCTCGGCATCGTGCACGGAGCCGAGCATCCGGTAGCAGTGCGCGAGCAGCTCCCGCCGGAACGGGTCGGCCTGCTCGAGGAACTCGTCGGTGCCGGGACGGCCTTCTACCACGGTCACGACGTTACCCACTCCCGGCGACAACGAGCGCGCGTCTTGCGGCCGATGGTGGTTATGGCGGGATAATCCCACCGGCCGGCTAGGTGCCGTGCGCGTGCCGCGCTGGCCTACCGCGCCATCCGGGCTCGGTGTTGACCGCTGAGCTCGAGCGGATCCAGCGCGGTGGCGTACCGGGTGTGTAGCCCGCGCCGGATCGGCGCTGGCGAGCAGCGTGCTGTCCAGTCTGGATTGGGTCATGTCGCCGTCCTTTCCGCTGGCTGGTCTCACGGCATGGACTCCGGAACCGTCCAAGACTCATCGCTGTCGGCGGCACGCATTAGCCTGATTGAGATGGGTGCTGGTCAGCCGATCGTCGACATGGCCGAGGCGAGGCCATCGCGCGGGCTCGCTTCGCTTGTCGGGCGCTACGTCGGCTACCGTCTCGACGGCTTCCCGCCAGGTACTCACCTGGGCCTGCCGTCCGCGTACCTGACCATTGTGATCAGCTTGGGTGCTCCAACTGAGGTCCGGGCCGTCCATGACGGCTACGCCGGCACCGCCAGCTTCCGGGCGCTCGTCGGAGGTCTGCACACCAAGCCGGCGATGATCGTGCACGACGGCAGCCAGTTCGGTGTCCAGATCTCGATGACGCCTGCGGGTGCCCGCTCGTTGCTCGGACTGCCCGCGGCCGAGCTCGGTTCGGTGATCGTCACGCTGGACGATCTCCTCCCCGCCAGCGGGGAGCTTGTCGAGCGGATGGCGGCCGCGCCCGCGTGGAGCAGCCGGTTCGCCGTCCTGGACGACGTCCTGACGCGCAACCTCGGCCGCGGCCGCGTGCTGCCCGAAGGGCCGCTCCTGCACGCCTGGAACCGGATCGTGGGCAGCGCCGGCCAGGTCCGGGTGGGTGAACTCGCCAGAGAACTCGGCTGGAGCCGACGGCACCTCGGTGAGCGGTTCCGCCGGGAGTACGGCCTCACCCCCAAGGATGCGGCCCGCGTCAGCCGCTTCGATCGTTCACGCACGCTGCTGGAGCGTCCCGACCGCCCGACACTTGCCGAGGTGGCGGCCGCCTGCGGCTACGCGGACCAGTCGCATCTCGCCCGAGAGTGGAACGACCTCGCAGGGCGCCCTCCGTCTGAGTGGATCGCCGGCGAGGACCTCCCAATTGTCCAAGACAGGACCGGTGCGCCGGTAGCAGCCTGATCCCATGACAGGAAGCAGCCAAGACAACGCGAACGCGCAGAGCACTGCGTGGCCACCCACGCTCACGCCGTACATCGCGGTGGGAGACGCCCGCAGCGCGATCGACTGGTACGCCCGGGTCCTCGGCGCCACGCCGCGCGGTGAGCCGGTGGTGATGCCGGACGGCTCCATCGGACACGCGGAGATCGGCATCGGGGACGCCGTGCTGATGCTCGCCGAGGGCTCCGACGAGGTTCCGGTCCAGCCGCCACAGGCCGGCGGTACGTACAGCCACACGCTGCACGTCCAGGTGGCAGACGTCGACGACACGGTTGAGCGGGCGCGCCAGAACGGCGCGGAGATCGAGCGGCAGCCGACCGACCAGCCGTACGGGCGCGTTGCGGTCATGGTCGACCCGTTCGGCCACCGCTGGATGCTCAACAAGCCCCCGGCCACGGCGACCCGCGAGCGGCACGGCGACGTCGCCTACATCACGCTTGCACTGCCCGACAGTCAGCCCGCGAGGCAGTTCTACGGGTCGGTCCTCGGCTGGGAGTTCGAGCCCGGCAGTATCGAGGACGGCTGGAACGTGACCGACGTGCGCCCGATGGTGGGAATCGCAGGCGGCGCCTCCAGCCGTCCTGACGTCCAGCTTTGCTACCACGTCGAGGACGTCGACGTCGCGAGCGAGCGGGTGCGGCAGCACGGCGGGACGGCCGGGCAGCCCGAGCACAAGCCGTACGGCGTGCTGGTGGACTGCGTCGACAACCAGGGGGCGCGCTTCCAGCTGTTCCAGCCGAGCGCCTGAGCCCCGTACCCGCCGTCGGCGGCGGTGGTGCGAGAGTAGACGCGTGCAGCGCGGCATCCAGTACGTGGACGTGTTCACCACGGTTCCGTACCTCGGCAACCCGGTCGCGGTGGTGCTCGACAGCGACGGCCTCTCGACCGAGGACATGCAGCGGTTCGCCCGCTGGACGGGCCTGTCGGAGACGACGTTCGTCACCCCTGCGACGGAGGCCCAAGCCGACTACGCGGTCCGGATCTTCACACCGTCGACCGAGCTTCCATTCGCCGGACACCCGACGCTCGGCACGTGTCATGCCTGGCTTGCGGCCGGCGCCAAGTCTCGCACCTCGGAGGTCGTCGTCCAGGAGTGCGGCGTGGGCCTGGTGGAGATCCGCCGGACGGCCGACGGGCTGGCGTTCAAGGCACCGCCATTGCGCCGGTCGGGGACTCCGGACGAGCCGCTCGTGCAGCGGGTGGCGTCCGCGCTCAACATCGCGCGCGCCGACATCCGCGCCGCGGAGTGGGTGGACAACGGGCCGCCGTGGGTGGCCGTGCTGCTGGACGACGCCGATGCGGTGCTCGCGCTCCGGCCCGGTTCAGCCGGCGAACTCTACGTCGGCGCGGTCGGCCCGTACCCTCCCGGCTCTTCGGCCGCGTTCGAGGTGCGGGGATTCTTTCCGAAGGACGGCGGTACGGCGGAGGACCCGGTGACCGGAAGCCTGAACGCCGCCCTCGCCCAATGGCTGCTCCGCACCGGCCGTGCCTCGGCGCCGTACGTGGTGAGCCAGGGCACGGCGCTCGGCAGGGCCGGGCGGGTGCACATCACGCAAGCGGACGACGGCTCGATCTGGGTTGGCGGCGGCACGGTGACCTGCGTGTCCGGGCAGGCAGAGCTCTAGGTCGGTGTCCTGATGGGAGCTCGGAGGAACGACTCATGGCGATCAGGTGAGCCCGTCGCCACCTGGCGGGTGCCTAGCTCACCTGATCGCGTCTCGACACGTGGACGTCCGACGATCAGGTGAGCAACCCGCACGATAGGGGTCGGGTGGGTCTTCTGATCCTTTCGAGGGAGTCGCTCAGGCACGCGGCGCTCCACACGAGAAAGCCACCCGCCTCAGACGTTTCGCAGCTAGCTCGCAACGCCTTCGACAGGTACGGTCGATTCCATGTCGATCAGCGCGGTGATCTTCGACTGGGGCGGCACGCTTACACCGTGGCACCCGATCGACGTCGCCACGACCTGGCGCGCGTACGCCGCCGCGGCTGCACCCGCTGACGCAGAGACCATCGCGGCCGCGTTGCTGGCTGCCGAGCTCGAGGCCTGGGCGGGCGTCCGGGACCATCAGGTCTCGAGCACCTTCGCCGACATCCTGGCCGCCGCCGGCGTGGATCTCCACGAGGAGGCAGTGGCGGCATACCTGGCCGCGTGGGAGCCGCACACGTTCACCGACCCCGACGTGCCCGACCTGTTGGAGAGTCTCCGCCAGCGAGGCATCCGGGTTGGGGTGCTGTCCAACACCTTGTGGCCGCGAGCGTGGCACGAGCGGTTCTTCGAGCGCGACGGGGTGCTGGATCTATTCGACGGCGGCGTCTACACATCCGAGTTGCCGCACACCAAGCCGCATGAGTACGCGTTCCGGGCAGCGATGGCCGCCATCGGGGTCGACGATCCCGCGACGTGCGTGTTCGTCGGCGACCGTCCGTTCGACGATGTCTCGGGCGCGCAGGCGCTAGGCATGCGAACGATCTTCGTGCCGCACTCGGATATCCCGGCCGAGCAGCAGGTCCCTGTCGATGTCCGCCCCGACGCGGTGGTCGACCGGCTCAGCGAGATCATCGACCATGTGGACGCGTGGCTGAGGGCTACGGTGGAGCGAACCGGCTGAGCACCACCGCCACGCCGTCCTCCTCGACGGGCGGGCAGACCTCGTCGGCCACAGCCTTGACGTCCCCAGGCGCCTGCCCCATCGCGACGCCATGGCCCGCCCAGGCCAGCATCTCGACATCATTGCGACCGTCGCCGATGGCGAGCACGTCTGCGGCCCGGATGCCGAGCTTGTCGCAGACCGTGCTCAGCCCAGAGGCCTTCGACACGCCCTCGGGCATGAAGTCGAGCCAGGCGGTGTACCCGATCGCATAGTCGACGCCCCGCAGGCCGGCGGCCTTGGCCAGGTCGAAGAAGTCGTCCGGGTCGCTGTTGAGGTCGCGAGCGACGAGACGTGTCACCGGACCCTCCAGCAACGCGTCGTGGCTGACCACGGTGATCTCGCCGTCCAACTCGCCGGGCGGGAACTCGCCGGTGACGCGGTAGCCGACCCCGAGTTCCTCCACCGCCAGGAGCGCGTCCGGCACATGGTCGGCGAAGAACCGCACCGACTCAGTCGCATCGAAGGTCACGACGTCGACTGGAGCGCGCAGTCCCAGGTCGACGACGACCGCGCCGTTGGAGCTAACGACGAAGCCGGCCGTGAGCCCCAACTGGTCGCAGACCGGGAGTGTCGCGTGCATCGAGCGCCCGGTCGCGATCGTCACGTTGAAGCCCGCGTCGCGGACGCGGCGCACTGAGGCGGCGACCGCCGCCGACAGCGTCCCGTCGTGCCGCAGGAGCGTGCCGTCCACGTCCAGGGCTATCAGGTTTGGGTGCCAGGTCATGTCACCGGCTCGAGCAACTTCCGTCCACCCAGGTACGGTCGCAGGGCTTCCGGCACGTGCACGGATCCGTCCGGCTGCTGGTGGTTCTCGAGGATGGCCACGATCCAGCGAGTGGTCCCCAGCGTGCCGTTCAGGGTCGCGACGTTCCGGGTCCCGCCCTCCGTCCGCTCGCGGATCCCGAGGCGGCGAGCCTGGAAAGTGGTGCAGTTGGATGTCGACGTGACCTCCATGTAGCGCTGCTGGGACGGCAGCCACGCTTCGCAGTCGAACTTGCGCGCCGCGCTGGAGCCGAGGTCGCCCGCCGCGATGTCCACCACCCGGTACGGCAACTCGACCGCCTCGAGCATCTCCTCCTCCCAGGCGAGCAGGCGCCGGTGCTCGTCCTGGGACTCCTCTATCCGGCAGTAGGAGAACATCTCCACCTTATGGAACTGGTGCACCCGGATGATCCCGCGGGTGTCGCGTCCGTGGGCGCCGGCCTCACGCCGGTAGCAGGCGGACCATCCCGCATAGCGCAGCGGGCCGCCCGACAGGTCGATGATCTCGTCCGCATGGTATCCGGCAAGCGGCACTTCGCTGGTTCCGACCAGGTAGAGGTCGTCGCGTTCCACGTAGTACACCTCGTCGGAGTGCTCGCCGAGGAAGCCCGTGCCACGCATGATCTCGGGACGGACGAGCGTGGGGGTGATCACGGGGGTGAAACCGTTGTCGATCGCCTTGCTCATGGCCAGGTTCAGGATGGCCAGGTCCAGCTGTGCGCCGACCCCCGTCAGGAAGTAGAACCGCGAGCCCGACACCTTCGCGCCCCGCGGTACGTCGATCGCGCCGAGCAGCTCGCCGAGCTCCAGGTGGTCCCGGGCCTTTTCCAGGTCCGGCCGGTCGCCCACCTCGCGGAGCACCACGGCGTCGTCCTCGCCGCCCTCCGGCACGCCGTCCTCGACCAGGTTGCTCGGCACGAGCGCCAGCCGGTCCAACTCCCGCTGGGCATCCTCCGCCCGGGCCTGCGCCTGCTTGACCGCGTCGGCAAGCTGCTTGGCCTTGGCGAGCAGCGCGTCCTTCTCCTGCCCTTCCGCCCGGGAGATCTCCTTGCCCAGCGCCTTCTGCTCGGACCGGAGCTGCTCGAACTCCGCGAGGGCCGAGCGCCGCGCCTCGTCAGCGGCAAGGATCTCGTCGACGACGGCCTCGCTCTCGCCTCGAGCGCGCTGCGAGGC
>CAZMXH010000130.1:0-8669 GCA_964570165.1 uncultured Actinomycetes bacterium | reverse complement strand
CTCCCAAGTGCCCGATGGCGCACTGTTGATCATTGAGGAGACCGACGATCATTGAGGTGGCACGGACAGCCGGCGCACGTCACCGCAGGCGAACTCCCAACCGGGACGCTGTCGGCCACGCGGGCACTGACGGGCACACTGACGGGCACACTGAGATGAGGCACCGACCCGGCCTACGCGGGCATCCTGGATGAGTCAACGCGGGGGTTTGGCCGGCGGCTCAGCCCGCTGGTAATCTTGCCGGGTTGCGCCGGCCGCAGGCCGTTCTCGCGACACCGACTCTCCTGACCCGAGGCAGCTGAACAGTGGCGAACATCAAGTCCCAGAGGAAGCGCAACCTGACCAACGAGAAGGCGCGACTTCGCAACAAGTCCGTCAAGTCCTCGTTGAAGACCGCCATCCGCAAGTTCCACGAGGCCGCCGAGGCCAGCGACACCGACAAGGCGATGGCACTCGCCCGAGACGCTTCGCGCAAGCTCGACAAGGCCGCATCGAAGGGCGTCATTCACAAGAACCAGGCAGCGAACCGCAAGTCCGCGATCAACCGTCGGGCCGCCCAGCTCTGACTTTCCCGGCTCGGCGTTCCGGTCACGACCGGGCCTCACCGATCTCGACGATCGCGGTCGTCAGCGCCAGTGTCGGGTCATTGCCGGCTCCCTTGACCCGCAGGTCCGCTGCCGCCACCGCCCTGATCGCCTTAGTCAGGGAACCGGGCGTCCACCCTCGCAGCTGGCTCCGCAGGATGCGCACCTTCCACGGAGGAACGCCGAGGTCGCGGGCCAGGTCGGCGTCCCGCACCCCGCGAGGTGCGCCGCTGAGCCGGGCAAGCGTTCGTAGCGCCGTCGCGAGCGCACCGGTGATGAGCACCGGGTCGGTGCCGGTCTCCAGCGCCCAGCGCAGTTGTTCGAGCGCGGCGGCCGTACGGCCCTCCACAGCGCGGTCCGCGACGACCCACCCCTTCACGTCGGCGTGACCCTCGAAGTAGGTTCCGACGACCTCCGGCGTCACGGCTCTGCCGTCCGCGTCGGAGGCCAGCTGCGCCGCCGCTGACGCGAGCATCCGCAGGTCACCACCGACCGCCTCGACGAGCACCCGGGCGGCCTGCTGATCGATCCGGACTCCATGGGACGCGACCTCGGCGGTGACGAACTCGACCTGATCGTCGGCCCGGGTCAGGCGTTCGCAAGGCACCACGCGGACGCCGGTCTTGCGCAGGGCGTCCAGCAGCCGCTTGCCCTTGTTGCCGCCCGGGTGGACCAGCACCAGATGAACGTCCTCGACGGGCTCGCGGGCATGCGCGAGCAGCATCTCGCCCGTGGCGTCCGGAACGTCCTGTACGTCCCGTACGACCAGCACCCGACGCGTGGCGAACAGCGATGGGCTCGCGTGCTCGGCCAGGCCTGCCGGCGTGAGGTCCCGTCCCGCAACCTCGGAGACGTCGGCGTCTGGGTCCAGCTTCCTCGCGGCCGCGACCACCGCAGCAACGGCGCGCTCGGCGAGCAGGGTTTCCGGGCCCACGGCGAGTGTGACCGGCGCGGTCGCGGACGGCTGTCGTGGCACTCGCCAAGAATCGCACATCACCGGCTGAACGGGCCGAGACCCCGGGCCGCAACCCCGAGCCCGCCTTCCGGAGTCCGGACGACCGCTACCGCGCCGTCGGTGTCGGTCCGCCACACCGCCATGCCGGCGTCTTCGAGCAGTCCGATCGTCTCGGGCGACGGGTGGCCGTGCCGGTTGTCCGCGCCGACGCCGATGACGGCGATTCGCGCACCCAGGTCCCTCAACAGCGCGTCGTCCTGCGCCGCCGACCCGTGGTGCGGGACCTTGAGGACGTCGGCGCGCAACTGCGGATGCGCGCGCCGGAGCGCGGCTTGGGCCGGCGGCTCGATGTCGCCGGCGAGCAGCACTCGCACGCCGTCGGTGAGCACATCGAGCACGACCGACGCGTCGTTGGCAGCCGACTCGCCGGCTCCGATGATCGTTCTCGGCCAGATCACCCGCACCTCCAGCGGCCCGACGGCCCGCCGCTCGCCCGCCGCCGCCTCGGCCAGCGGCACACCCGCGTCGGCCAGGTCAGCGGCCACCATCGCGGCCTGCTCGCGCGGTTCCCGCAGCGGCGAGACGAGCACCTCCGCGACCCGCCGGCCGTCAAGCACGCCGCGCAGGCCGCCGACATGGTCCTCGTGGTAATGGGTCAAGACGAGCAGAGGGACGCGCTCAACTCCGGCGTCGTCCAGACAGCGGTCGACGGCTGCCGGCTCGGGACCGGCGTCGACAACCACAGCTGAGCCGTGTCCCGCGTTGAGCACGAACGCGTCACCCTGCCCGACGCGGCAGCCCACAAGCAACCACCCGTCCGGTGGCCATCCCGGCGACGGCGCGGCGACCAGCACGGCCGCTGCGGCGGCCGCCGCGGCGGCCGCGATGACAGGGCGCCGGAGCAGCCGCGGGAGAACGAGGACGAGCGCGAGTACCAGCGCAACCGACGCCACCACGCTTGCCGGGCCGTCGGGCCACCGCAAAACCGCACCAGGCAACGCCGCTCCGTGCTCCGCTACCAGAGCGATCCACCTCGCGGGCCACGCCGCCAGCCAGGCCAGTGCCGTGGCCAGCGGCGGCAGTAGCGGCGAGACCGCCGCAGCGAGCACTCCCAGCAGCGTCGCCGGCGCCACCGCGGGCGCCACGAGAAGGTTCGCGGGCACCGAGGCCAGGCTGGTCGCGCTGATGAAGCCGACCACCACCGGGATCGAGGCCACCTGCGCGGCGAGCGGCACGGCGACCGCCTCGGCGACCGGCCGCGGCGCCCACGGGAGGGCGTCTCGCCACACCGGCACGAACACCAAGATCCCCGCGGTGGACAGCACCGACAACGCGAACCCGACGCTCGTCCCCAGCCACGGGTCCACCGCCAGCAGCACCAGCACCGCACCGGCCAGCGCAGGTAGCGCCCGTCTGCGACCGGCGACCGTGAGCCCGAGCACCCCTATCAGGCCCATGGTCGACGCCCGGACCACGCTCGGCTCCGGACCGACCAGCATGGCGAACCCGATGATGGTCACGACGCCTGCCGCGGGCAGCCCGTACCCGCGCACACCGGCGTGCCGGGCCAGTGCCAGGGCCGCGAGGAGGACGATGCTGACGTGCATACCGGACACCGCTGTGAGGTGCGTGAGACCGGTTGCCCGCATGTCGTCGCGGTTCTGCTCCGGCAGCCGGCTGTCGTCGCCGATCGCCAGGCCGGGCACCAGGCCCTGTACTGCGGCAGGAAGCGGCTCGACGGCATCCCGTAACCCGCGCCGGAACGGCTCGGTCATCCTGCTGACCGGCCACGGCGGCCCCGTCACGGTGGGTGGCCCAGCGGCCCGGAACACGGCGGCGACGTCGCCATCCGACGCCGCGAGCCGCCCGTGCGCGGAGATTGGGGTACCGGGCAGCAGACCCGTCCATTCCGCGACCCATGCGGCGTCGGCGGCCACAAGCAGCACCGGTGTACGCACGGCGGCGAGCTTCCCCCGGCCGGTTACTCGCTCGATGCGCAGTCGCGCCGTGACATAGGACTCGCCGCGGGACGAGTGGACGCCGGGCTGGGTCGTCACGACGCCGTCGATCTGCACCGAGGCACCCTCCTCGGCTAGCGCCGCGACGGGACCTGCGTGGAGTGCCCACGCGCGGACCGCCCCAACGGCGAGCCCGGATAGCAGCGCCACGAGAGCGACTCCCGCGGCAAGCCGCGCCGGAGTCGTGCGGGCAGCGCCCGCTACCGCGAGTGCGATCAATCCCGCGGGCACCGTCACCGCCACCGCCGTGGCAGGGGAGCCATGCAGGCCCGCGACTATCCCGAGCCAGCTGCCGGCTGCCGCGGGGACGAGCCGGAGATCCACGGGCTCGGTACCGGTGTCGAGATCGACGTCGGCGGCGTCCGGGCCGAGACGCAGCCTCACAACGTGACCAGTTCCGCCATCGCCTCGAGCTTCGCCTGGCCAATGCCCGACACCTCGAGCAACTCCTCGATGGCGCTGAACCGGCCGTGCCGCTCGCGCCACTCGACGATCCGGTCCGCGAGCGTCGGGCCGATGCCGGGCAGCGTCTCCAGCTGTTCGGGTGCCGCCGTGTTGATGTTGACGAGGGGCTGTCCGCCGCTCCCGGCATCGGGGCCGACCATCGCCTCCGGCGGCGGGTCGACGCCCACAAAGATCTGCTCACCGTCGCTGACGAGCCTGGCCAGGTTCAACGTCGACAGATCGACGCCCTCATCGGCGCCACCGGCCGCCTCGAGGGCGTCCGCTACGCGCGAGCCGGCCGGCAGGTCAACCAAGCCCGGAGAACCGACCTTGCCCGCGACGTGAACGACGACATCGTGCTCCTCCGGCTCGTCGCGGGCGATCGGCGTGCCCGTAGCCAGCACGGTCGCGGTCGCCGCCGGTTGGACGGCGGAGACCTTAGGGCGGCCGAGCCCGGTCAGCAGCGCGGTGACCGCCAGCCCGAGAAGGAGAACCAGCACGATCACGAGAGCGTGGCTCGGCAGCAAGCCGAACCGGCCCCGCCGTACGCCAGCGGGGAGGCTCTGGACAAGTGGTCGCACCAGCAGCGGGAGCCGGTCGGCCACCGCGGCTGCCACCGGACCACGCCGGACGGCTATGTCCGGCTGCTCGAGCGCCTCGGTCGGCTGGTCGGGCGCCTCGGACGGCCCGGGCTCGCCGGTCGGCTGGTCGGGCCCGCCGGAGAGTAAGACCGCCGGGTCGACCGAATCCGATCCCGGCCCGTCTGGCGGCCCGCCCGGCTGCCCTTCCGCCGGCCTGGCGTGCCGGCCTGGACGACGCCGCAGACTGGGCGTGCCCTGCCCGTCCGCGGCGGGCGCTTCAGCCGCTCTCGCGCCGCCCGGATTGGCGGGTCGCTGCCGTCCGCGGGCCCGGTCCGGCACCCGAGGCACCCAGCCGGACCGCCGGCGCAGCGCTGCGACGCGCGCACGCGCTGCCCGGACCTGGTCGTCCGGAGGCATCCGTCGGGCGGTGAGAAGTCGCATACCGGAACGCTAGGAACCTCACGGCGCGCTGCGGCGCTGCCGCAGCGAATCTGTGGACGGCGACGGCGCCCGGACGTCTGGTGTGGATAACCGCTCGTGAACGACCGCGGCCGCGCCGCTCAGCCGGCTTCGGTGGGCAGCGCAAGCTCCTTGCGCTGCGTGAGTCGCCAGTGGTTGCCGAACGGGTCCCGGAACGCGGCGTCGATGCCGTAGAAGCGCTCCTCGGGCTCCTCGATGAACTCGACGCCCTTTGCCTTGAGCTCGTGGAATGTCGCCCAGCAGTCGTCGGTCGCGAAGGCTCCCGGGCCCATGTATCCGGTCGCCACCAGCGATCTGATCTGTTCGGCAACCTCCCCCGCCACGACCGGAGGCTGCGGCACCACCAGCATGATGGGAACCTCAGGCTGCGCCGGAGCGTGCATGACGAACCAGTGGAAACCGTCCTGGACCATGTCGACATCGACCTCGAAACCGAGCGTGCCGATGTAGAAATCACGGGCCTGATCCATGTCCAGGACGTTGACGCAGACCAAGGCAATACCGGTGATCATCGATACTCTCCTCCCATCCCCGGTTCGTCGCAGTCCCGGGGCACAGCGAACCCTGCGCGCGAACGGCGCTCAGGACAGTGCGAACTCGGCGACGACCGGTGCGATGGCGTCACCGGCCACATTGTGGTCCTGGCCTTTCAGCTCATCCAAGCGCGCCCCGCGGATCACCGCTGCGGCCTGTACGGCGGCTGCTCGCAACGGCTCCGGGCTCTCGGAACCGGCGAGCACGAGCGTCGCCACGTCGATCGTGCCAAACCGGCCGGCCGGGATCGTGCTGTCGCCCATGATCGCCGCGTCGTAGGCGAGAGTGTGGGCCATGGCCACGCCAGCCTGCCAGTAAGGCGACCGGCGGACGCCCGCGATCGCCTCGTCCGGCATGCCGACCTGCCTCATGAACAGCGTGAGCGCATCGTCGCGGCGCCCAGCGGCGAGCGACTCCCCCAGGCGGCTGGAGTACTCGGTGAACCGTCGCGAAGCGACCGGATCCGTGCTGAACGGCGGCTCGAACAGCATCAGCCTGTTGACGGGGAGGCCGTCGGCGGCGGCCAGCGCCGCCAGCACGGCGCCGGATGACAGGCCCAGAATGCTGGCGCGCCCCCCGGCCGCGCGGAGCAGCGCTTCAATGTCCTCCACCTCGCGCGCCACCGAGTAGGGCAGCGTGTCGCCGCTGTCGCCGCGCCCGCGACGGTCGTAGTTGAGCACGGTGAAGTACCGCGCCAGTGCCTCGGCAATCGGTCCGTCAACAGCGCGATCGCATGAAGCACCGGCCACCAGAATGAGGGGCGGCCCCGCGCCGATCTGGTCGAACGCGATCGTCGTGCCATCGGCGGACTGGATCTTCTCCATGTGTGTTTCCCTCGCGGGTCGGCTCCGCAGCCGGTCTGCGGACGTCACAATCGAAGGTAGGACCCGCACGCTCCGTCCTGCTTCTCGAAACATGCACACTTGGGCCGGCGAGGACGCTGCCGGGTTAGCTGGGTGGACGGGCCCACATCCGCACGTAGCAGGTCGGCACCCAGGCCAGCCGGTCATGGCCGCCACGCTCCCGGTACGCGCTGGGGCTGTCGCCGACGAACCGCCGGAACTGCGTACTGAACGAGCCGAGGCTGGTGAAGCCGACGGCATGGCACACCTCGGTGACGGACATGTCGGTGGAGCGCAGCAGCGCCTTGGCGCGCTCCATCCGCCGGCTCATGAGGTACTGGTGCGGAGTCTCGCCGAACGCCGCCTTGAAGCTGCGGCTGAAGTAGGACAGCGACACCG
The DNA here is from genome assembly GCA_964570165.1 of uncultured Actinomycetes bacterium. Taxonomy (GTDB): domain Bacteria; phylum Actinomycetota; class Actinomycetes; order Jiangellales; family Jiangellaceae; genus JBMCTR01. The sequence goes on along the minus strand of CAZMXH010000130.1, from coordinate 1,832 downwards.
ACGCGCTGCGTGCGAGCGCGGCCAGTTCCAGTGGCTCGGCATATGCCCGGTCGATCAGGTCGCGCACCCGCAACAGATGCCTCGCGAGCGGCGCAGCCGGACGGTTCATGGTTCCATTGTCACGCTTGCGTCAGGCCAGCCTGCCGCGGGCTGATGATGACACCGAGCAGCCCTGGACCCACGTGAGCGCCGATGACGGCGCCCACCTCGCACACCACCAACTCCCCCAGGGCGGGAAGCCGCATCCGCAACTGGTCGGCCAGTTCCTCGGCCCGCGCCGCGTTCGCGAGATGGTGAACCGCGACGTCGACCGGCTCGTCGCCGGCTGACGCCACCGCCAGGTCCTGCAGCCGCGCCACCGCCTTGTGCGCCGTCCGCACCTTCTCCAGCGGCTGGATGGAGCCCTTCTCGAGGTGGAGCAGCGGCTTGACCGCAAGCGCCGTGCCCACGAACGCTTGCGCCGCACCGATGCGCCCACCTCGGCGCAGGTACTCCAGTGTGTCCACGTAGAACAGGGCGGACGTGCGCCGCGCCCGCTCTCGCGCCACCGCAGCCACCTCGGCGAGCGGCAGGTGGCGACCGGCCGCCTCGGCCGCTGCCAGCGCGGCGAAGCCCACGCCCATGCCCATAGTGTGCGAATCGACGACCTCGACAGGGACGGGAGCGTCGCGGGCGGCCACCTGGGCCGTGTCCACCGTCCCTGACAGCTGTCCCGACAGATGCACGGACACGATCGACGCGGCTCCGGACAGTGCAGCCGCTTCATAGGCTTCCAGGAAGGCGTGCGGCGCTGGCTGCGAGGTGGTCACCGGCACGCGCTGCCGCAGCGCCGCCGCGATCTCGCCCGGCCCGATGTCGTGGCCCTCCAGGAACGTCTGGTCCCCGACGGTCACCTGCAACGGCACGATGCGGACACCCCGCTCGACCGCCACGCCTTCGTCCAGCGAGGAGGTCGAGTCGGTGACTACCGCGACGTCACGGGCCATCTCCGACGCTCGTCCGTTCGCTGCCGTCAGGCCGGCACGACATTGACGAGCTTGGGCGCCCGGACGATGACCTTACGCACGGCACGGCCGTTCAACGCCCGCTGCACTGCCGGCGACGACAGCGCCAACTCCTGCAACGTGTCGTCGTCCGCGGACGGCGAGACCTCCAGCCGGTCGCGCACCTTGCCAGCCACCTGCACCACGCAGGTCACCGTCTCCTCCGCCAGCAACGCCGGGTCGGCTTCGGGGAATGGCTCGAACGCCAGCGACGTGTCATGGCCCAGCCGGTGCCACATCTCCTCGGCGATGTGCGGCGCTACGGGTGCGACCATCAGCACCAGCGGCTCGACGACCTCCCTGGGCGCCGCGTCCAGCTTGGTCAGGTGGTTGTTCAGCTCGATCAACCGCGCGATCGCGGTGTTGAACCGCAGGCCCTCCATGTCGCTGCGCACGGCGTCGATCGTGCGGTGCAGTATCCGCCGCGTCTCGTCGTCCGCCGGCTCCTCGGAGACGACCGTCGCCCCGGTTTCTTCACTGACGACGTTGCGCCACACACGTTGCAGGAATCGCTGCGCCCCCACGACCGCTCGCGTCTCCCACGGCTTCGAGGCCTCCAGCGGGCCCATGTACATCTCGTACACCCTGAAGGTGTCCGCCCCGTAGTCCCGGTACAGGTCGTCCGGGCTGATCACGTTCTTCAGGCTCTTGCCGATCTTCCCGTACTCCCGCTTGACGCGCTGGCCGCGCCAGGTGAACACATTCCGCTCCGGATCCTCCTCCACCTCGGCGGCCGGGACGTACTGCCCCCGGGAGTCGGTGTAGGCGTACGCCAGGATGTACCCCTGG
>CAZMXH010000129.1:0-8781 GCA_964570165.1 uncultured Actinomycetes bacterium | reverse complement strand
GATCTCGTCGGTGTAGATCGACATCTCGGGGGTGACGCGATCGAACAGCGACGGGCCCAGCCAGAACCCTTCGGGCTCACCGTCCGGGGTGACTGTGCGGCCGTCGGCGACGAGGGACGCGCCAGCTGCGACGCCTGCGTCCAGGTAGGAGGCCACCCGGTCGCGGTGCTCGGCGGTCACCAATGGGCCCATGTCGCAGCCGCGGCGGCCGTCGCCGACCCGCAGCTTGCCGATCCGAGACGCGATCGCATCCACCAGCCGGTCGCCTGCCGGGTCCACGGCCACGACCGCGGAGATCGCCATGCACCGCTCGCCGGCCGACCCGAACCCCGCGCTGACCGCCGCGTCCGCGGCCAGGTCGACATCCGCGTCCGGAAGCACCACCATGTGGTTCTTCGCCCCGCCCAGAGCCTGCACCCGCTTGCCCGCGGCGGTACCGGCCTGGTAGACGTACCGCGCCACCGGCGTCGACCCCACGAACGACACCGCGGCGATGTCCGGATGCGCCAGCAGCGCCTCCACGGCCTCCCGGTCCCCGTGCACCACGTTGAACACACCCGCCGGCAGCCCCGCCTCGGCCCACAACTCGGCCAGCAGCATCGAAGCAGACGGATCCTTCTCCGACGGCTTGAGCACCACCGTGTTACCGCAGGCGATCGCCACCGGAAAGAACCACATCGGCACCATGGCCGGAAAGTTGAACGGCGAGATCACCGCCACCGGGCCAACCGGCTGCCGGATCGAGTACGAATCCACCCCCGTAGACACGTTCTCCGAAAAGCCCCCCTTAAGCAGATGCGGGATCCCGCACGCGAACTCGACCACCTCCAAGCCACGCTGCACCTCACCCGCCGCATCCTCCAGCACCTTCCCATGCTCCGCAGTGATCAGCGCCGCCAACTCCTCCCGCCGCGCCGCCACCAACTCCCGGAACGCAAACAACACCCGCGTACGCACAGACAACGACACCGAACGCCACGACTCAAACGCCCGCGACGCCGCAGCCACCGCCTCCCCAACCTCGGCAGCCGAAGCAAAACCCACCTGCGCACGCACCTCCCCCAACGCAGGATCAAACACCCGCCCGGTGCGCTCGGCCACCCCCACGTGCGGCCTGCCGTCGATCCAGTGCGTCACGCGTTCCATGCACCGAGTCTGCCAAACACGGACACTTGTTGTGAACGACCAGGGCGCGGCTTATGGACGCCGGGTAACCCCGGGGAGTACCGTCCAGCGGCAACGGGGGCTGTGTGCCAGGAGTAGCCAGGAGGGATCAATGAGCGCATCCCCAGCCAAGACGACCGACCTGCATTACGGGCTCGACGACGTACCGAGACCGCTGCCCAGTCTCGGATTGGGCGTCCAGCACGTCCTCACCATGTTCGGCGCCACCGTCGCCGTGCCGCTGCTGCTCGGGCCGCAGATGGAGATGTCACCAGACCAGATTGCAATCCTCGTGAGCTCGGTGATGATCTGCTCCGGGATTGCCACGTTCATCCAGGTGCGGTTCGGCACGCGGCTGCCGATCATCCAGGGCGTCTCGTTCGCGTTCCTCGGCCCGTTCATCGCGATCATCGCGGCTACCGCGGCCCAGGGCGGCGAGGTCAGCATGCAGTTCATCGCGGGGGCGATCCTCGCCGGCGCCGTGCTCGAGATCGTGCTCGGCTACACCGGGCTGTTCGGTCTCCTCCGGAGGTACATCACACCGGTTGTGATCGGCCCGGTGATTGCGCTGATCGGCCTCGCCTTGTTCCAGACGGGCGCGCCGATGGCGGGCCAGAACTGGTGGCTCGGCGGCCTGACCATCGCCGCCGCGTTCCTGTTCGCGCTGATCCTGGCACCGCGCATGCGGTTCTTCTCACTCTTCCCGATCCTGCTCGCCGTGATCGTGGCCTACCTGGTGGCCTGGTTCCTCAGCGCGGTCGGAGTGATCACAGAGGGCTCGCCGGGCTACATCAGCTTCGACGCCGTTGGCGACGCGCCGTGGCTGCGCGGTCTGATCATCGGTGAGGGCGGCATCCTGTTCCCGTGGGGCTGGCCGCAGTTCAGCCTCGGGTTCATCCTCGCCACCCTCGCGGGCTACCTCGCCTCGATGATCGAGTCGTTCGGTGACTACCACGCGATCTCGCGCGCAGTAGGCAAGGACCACCCCACCGAGCAGCAGATCAACCGCGGCATCGGCGCAGAGGGCGTGGGCTGCGTCGCGACGGGGCTTTTCGGCGGCTTCGCCTCGACGAGCTACACCGAGAACATCGGGCTGGTCGCGCTGACCAAGGTGGCCAGCCGCCGGGTCGTCTACGTGGCGGCCGGGCTGCTCATCCTGCTGGGCCTGGTCGCCAAGTTCGGCGCGGTCATCGCCACCATCCCCGGGCCCATCGTGGGAGGGCTGTACTGCACCCTGTTCGGCCTGATCGCCTCGATCGGTATCTCGAACCTGATGCGGGCGGACATGACCAGCCAGCGGAACCTGCTGATCGTCGGGTTCATCCTGTTCATGGGTCTTTCCGTGCCGGCCTACTTCCAAGGCGTCGAGATCACCATCTCGTGGGCCGAGTGGCTCGGAGACGTCATCACGACCGTCGGCAGCACTGGGATGGCCGTCGCCGCGATACTCGGTCTGATCCTGGACAACATCATTCCCGGCACGGACGAGGAGCGCGGCCTGGTCGGCACCACCGAAGTCCGGGGGCCGGTCGGCGAGGTACCGGAGGGATCGTCTGAGGGCTGAGCCGCAAGCACTTCCAGCGGCGGCAAGTAGGGCTGTGTCGGCGTTGCTCACCGGGCCGGCACAGCCCGCGGAGATCGTCGGCTCGTTCCCGGTCGCGGTGTACTTGCGCACCGCGGCCGGGATCGTCTCGGTCGTCACGCCGGGCGCCACCCGGCTGCCTAACGCAGTTCTCTGCAGCGATGACGATCACGCAAGAGTCTTCCTGCACGCCCGCGAGCACGCGGTGCGGGTGGGTGACGGCGGCGTCCGGGCCGGGCCGTGGAATCTCGAGGTCGGACGCTGGTGGGACCCGGTCCCACGCCTCCGGCACACCGATCCTCGCTCCCTGGCGCGGAACCTGCGCACCATGCGGTCGGCACTCCCGGCATGGCCGGAGCCGTCCGGGCCGCTGGACCACCGTGCCGCGAACACCGGGCAGAACGCCGACCATGCCGGTGAGGTTTTGGTGCGGCGGCTGTCGGCAGGTCGGCAGGTCCTGTCCGCCGCACTCGCCGGGGAGGCGACCCTTGGGCGAGCCGCTGGGGATCTGGTAGGCCTCGGCCCCGGGCTGACTCCCGCTGGCGACGACCTGCTCGCCGGTGCGATCGCAGCCCTAGTGACGTTCGGCCGGGCGCTGGACTGTGAGGCGGCCGTGACCACCGGACGGCTGCTCGGAGCCGAGGCCGCCGCCCGCGCGTCGCGGACCACGCCGCTGGCAGCGGACCTGACCGGCCACGCGGCCGCGGGCGCGGTGGCTGCGCCGGTCGCGGCGGTATGCCACGCGCTCGTCGGACGGCGCCCGCTACGCCCAGCGCTGGAAAGGCTGCTGGCGGTTGGTCACACGTCGGGGAGGGATCTTGCCGAGGGCCTCGCGCTGGGAGTCTCTGCGGCGGTGGCCAGCGCCTCGAGCGCCGCGGTGAAGCACTCCTGAGGCGGGTTCACCAGGCCCGCGCCCACCTGGCCGGTGCCCGCCACCTTGCCGGCCATTCCGGTATTGATCTGGGGAAGTATGCCGGTGCGGAGCACCCGCGTCACGTCGATGCCGGTCGGCGCTCCCCGGAACTCGAGGATCGGAAACGCATAGGCCGGGTTCTCCGCGAGCGTGATCTCGTACATCAGCCTGCTGGTCCGCAGCGCCTCCGGCACGCTGCCGCCGACGAACCGCACGATGGCGGGTGCGGAAGCCATCGCGAACCCGCCGAGGCCGACCGTCTCGGCGATCGCTGAGTCGCCGATGTCCGGATTGGCGTCGTCTGGGCCGTAGCCGGACAGGAACAGCCCTTCGGGCACCAGCGCCGGAGCGGTGAACCACCGATCGCCGGTGCCCGACACTCGGATGCCGAAGTCCGTGCCGTTGCGCGCCATCGTCGTCACGACCGTCGATCCCGGTATGCCCGCGGCGGCCATGGCCTGGAGCTTGGCGGCGGGCATCGCCAGGTTGAGGAAGAAGTGATCATTGCCCGACACGAACCTGGTCACGTCCGCCACTTGCGCGCTCGGCGCGCCGCCGTCGATGAGGTCGGGAAGAAGCTCGCGGAGCAGCATCAGCGTGCCCGCCCGGTTGCGATTGTGGCCCTCGTCTCCCATCTGCACCATCTGCGCGATGATCGCCTTGACGTCCACCCCGCCGCGAGCACGGACGGCGTCCCGCAGCAGCGGCCCGAGGACATCGGTCATCCAGTGCAGCCGCTCGATGACGTCGGAGGAGTACGCGCCGTAGCGCAGCACCTTGCCGAGGCCCTCGTTGAGGGAGCACCAGGAGGTCCCGTCGTTGGCCTCGTCGCGCAGTTCGAACAGCCACATCGACGGTGAGACCACGCCGGCCATCGGCCCGACCGCGCCACGGTGGTGACAGGGCTCGAGGACGATGCCGGCGCCGGAGCCGAGCTTGGCCTCGGCGTCGTCAGGGCTGTCCGCGAGCCCCTCGAACAGCATCGCCCCGATCAGCGCGCCGCGCATCGGCCCGGATGCCCGTTCCCAGGTCAGCGGCGGTCCGGCATGCAGGAACTCGCCGGGGCGCAACGCGAGGGCATCACGGGCTTGACGGACGTCGACGAGAGTCGCCGTCGAGCGCAGCATCCGGTCCACCGCCGTCGCGTTCGCCTCCGGCCGTCGCGGGTCCGCTGCCACCGTGGCCAGCGCGTCCTCCGTCCCTGGCGGCGGGGGCCGCCAGTCGACGTCCACGGTCGCCGCCGCCTGCGCCGCCAGGGCCTCGCGGAACAGGTCGACGCCGGCCGTCACGACCGATGGCTCGGCTGCGAGCAGGTCGGAGGTCATCGGCTCCCCTCCACGAGTCGGACGGCCTCGCGAGCCGCGGCTGCGTTGGACAGGTGGACCGACGCTCCCGCGGCCTGCAGGGCCGTGGCCTGTTGCTCCAGTCCCTGCGGGTCGCCGGCTGTACCGACGAGAGCGGCGATGACGGCGAGGTCACGACCGTCCGCCATGGCGCGTTTCCGAGCAGCAGTGATGGCGGGCGCGAGTTCGGCGGCCGGGTCGGGATGCGCGCCGTGGCCAAGGACGACATCCAGCAGGACGACCCCGCAGTCCGGGTCGGCCGCTTGCGCCTGCAGGTGCTCGGCGCGCAGCGACCCGTCGATCATCGGATGGGGCCTGCCCTGGGTGAACTTGTCGTCGCCGAGGTCCACCATGGTGTGCCCCCCGCCGGGTTGGTCGCCCACCGGTTCGGCCAGCGCGGCGCCGGCGATCAGCCTCGCCTCCTCGCACAACGTGCCTCCCGAGTACAGGCCGCGGATGAACTGGTAGTCGCCGTCCCGGCCTTCCGGAGCGGGCCACGACCGCGGAGCCCGCCAGGTGCCTCCGGCATGCGCGACGGTGGCCTCAGCGGTCATCGTGAGGTCAGGCTGGCCGGCGCCCAGCAGCCCCATCAGCACTGTCTTGTCGATCGCCTCGGCGTGCGCGCGGACGGTCGCGGCCACCTCGCCGTCCGGCGGCTTGCTCAGCACGACGATGATCTCGGTGGCGCCGTCGTCCGCGAGCAGGTCAAGCGCGTTGAGCGTCGACCGTCCACCGACCGCCGAGGTGAGGTCGCGGCTGCCGACGCCCAGGCAGTGGCTGATGCCGACCCCGGAGCCGTCCAGCAGGCTCATCAGCTGCTGGGCGCCCGTGCCCGACGCTGCCACGATCCCCACCGGCCCGGGGCGGACGACGTTGGCGAACCCGAGCCCAACCCCGCCGACCACGGCTGTGCCGCAGTCGGGGCCCATCACCAGGAGGCCGCGGCGAACGGCCTCCTCCTTCAGCCGCACCTCCTGTTCCACCGGCACGTTGTCGGAGAAGACCATGACCGACCGGCCCGCCTCCACCGCATCCATCGCGTCGAGGAACGCGTACCGGCCGGGCGTGGACACAAGCGCCAGCGGCGCGTCCGACTGCCGCAGTGCGCTTGCGACCGTGCGCGGCGCAGGGATGTCACCGAACCCCGCGGACCCAGCGGTCTCCCCACCCGCCCGCTGGGCCAGGGCGGACTCGACGGTGGCGAGCGCCCGCTCCAGCGCCTCGTCTCCTACCGCATCCACGGCCACGAGCAGGTCGGACGGGGCGACCCCCGAGGGCGCGGTGAACCCGAGTCCGGACAGCAGGTCCAGGTTCAGCTCCGTCGCCATTGCGACCAGCGCCGAGCGCACGCCGTCCTCCGCCGCGACATCCCGGCTCACCTGCATTAGCGTGACCGAGTCGAGGTAGACGCCGCGGCGCACATCGAGATGCGTTGGCATAGGGGGACTCTATGCGCCAGCCGGACCTGCGGGCAGGATAGGTACGCATGAAGCCACCGCCGTTCGAGTACTACCGTCCCGCCGATGTGGGTGACGCGGTCCGGGCGCTGGCCGAGGTGGGCGCCGACGGCAAGGTGCTGGCCGGGGGACAGAGCCTGGTGCCGCTGATGTCGATGCGGCTGGCGGCCCCGCCTCACCTGATAGACATCAGCCGGCTGCCCGAGCTAGGGGGAATCCGGGTAGGCCATGACGGCGTCCGGGTCGGTGCGGCGGTGCGGCAGGCCACGCTCGAGCGTGATGCCGCCGCGTTCGCGGCGCAGCCGCTGCTGCGGGAGGCTCTCGTGCACGTCGCGCACCCGACCATCCGCAACCGCGGGACCGTGGTGGGCAGCCTCGCGCACGCCGACCCCTCGGCCGAACTGGCCGCGGTGCTCGCCCTGCTTGGCGGAACCGTGACGCTGCGCGGCGAGGACGGCGAGCGGGTGGTGCCGGCGTCCGAGTTCTTCGTCGGCCCCCTGGAGTCCGCGGTCGCGACCGGTGAGCTCGCCACGGAGGCGTTCTTTCCGGCGCTCCGTCCGCGTTCGGGCACGGCGTGGACGGAGGTGTCCCGTCGCAACGGGGACTACGCGATCTGCGGCGTCGGCGCCGTCGTCACGCTGGACGGCGACCTTCGGGTGGCGAGCGCCAAGGTCGGGCTGATCTCGGTCGGACCGACGCCCGTGGTCATCGATCTGGCCGCGACGATGGCCGGTCGGCCGCATGACGCCGTGGACCTGGACGGCGCCGGGCGCGAGGTCGCGGCGGCGGTCGAACCGGACACCGACATCCACGCGTCCGCCGAGTACCGCCGCCACCTGTCACAGGTGCTCACGACGCGGGCCTTGCGAGTGGCGGTCGCCAGAGCGCTGGAGGGTGCGGCGTGACCGACCTGCACACCGTGGAGCTGACCGTCAACGGAGTTCCCCGGTCGGCCGAGGTGCCCGCGCGGCGGCTGCTTTCAGACTTCCTCCGCCACGACCTCGGGCTCACCGGCACCCATGTGGGTTGCGAGCACGGCGTGTGCGGAGCGTGCACGGTGCTCCTGGATGGCTTGCCGATGCGCTCATGTTTGCTGTTCGCGGTGAGTGTGAGCGGCGCGTCGGTGACGACCGTGGAGGGCTGCACCGAGCCGGACGGGTCGCTGGGACCGGTACAGCGGGCGCTGCTGGAGAGTCACGGCCTGCAGTGCGGCTTCTGCACGCCCGGCTTCGTCACGACGATCACGGCCTACCTGGACGAGCATCCCGACCCGACGGAGGAGGAGGCCCGGCACGCGATTGCCGGCAACCTCTGCCGGTGCACCGGCTACCAGAACATCGTCGCGGCCGTGCTGCGAGCGGCCGAGCTCCGCCGGGAGGAGGTGCGGGGGTGAGCACCCGTATGATCGGCGAGGCGATCGCGCGGCGGGAGGACCCGCGCCTGGTCAGCGGGCACGGCCGGTTCCTGGACGACCACGGCGCCGGCGCGCTCGGCGCGGCGTTCGTCCGCAGCCCGCACGCCCACGCGCGGATCGCCGACATCGACGTCGCCGACGCGCTCGACGTCGACGGTCTGGTGGCGATCTACACCTACGAGGACCTCGAGGGTCGGGTCGCCGAGCCGTTGCCGGTGCTCATCCCGCACCCGGCACTGACCCACGGGCGCACACAGTACGTGCTCGCGAAGGACGAGGTCAACCATGTTGGCGAGGCGGTCGCGATGGTCGTGGCCGCGGACCGGTACGCCGCCGAGGACGCCGTGGAGCGGATCAGGGTCGACTACGAGCCGCTCCCGCCGGTGGTGACGATCGAGCAGGCGAGGGACGGCTCGCACCTGGTGCACGACGATGTGCCCGGCAACGTGGCCGCGCACCTGGTCCAGGAGCGCGGCGATGCGCGGGCGGCCATCGCCGGAGCGCCGAACGTCGTGGAGTTGGACCTGGTCATCGAGCGCAGCGCCTCCACCCCGCTGGAGGGCAAGGGGGTGTACGCCCGGTGGGACGAGGACGACGCGAGCCTACGGATGTACACGTCCACCCAGGCGTCGACCAGCGTCCGGGCGGCGGTGGCGGCGAAGCTGGGCCTGCCGCCCGACCGCGTGGAGGTTGTCGCGCCGGACGTCGGGGGCGGGTTCGGCGTGAAGATCGTCCACCCGTGGCCCGAGGAGATTCTGGTGCCGTGGGCGGCGATCCGGCTCGGTCGCGAGGTCAAGTGGGTCGAGGACCGGCGCGAGCACTTCGTGTCCGCCACGCACGAGCGGGGCCAGGTGCAGCACGTGACGGCCGGGTTCGACGACGACGGCAGGCTGCTGGGGCTCGACGTT
>CAZMXH010000128.1:0-8899 GCA_964570165.1 uncultured Actinomycetes bacterium | reverse complement strand
CTAGGCCAAGGAAGCTGAGCGCAGCCTCGGAGAGGATCGCGAACGCCAGGTTGATCGAAGTCTGCACGATCAGCGGAGCGGCGATGTTCGGCAGCACATGGCGGCCGAGAATGCGCAGGTCGCCGGCGCCCGCGGAGCGCGCCGCCCGCACGTAGACCTCCTCCCGCACGCTCAGCACGCTGGCCCGGGCGATGCGCGCGAAGATGGGTGTATAGACGATGCCGATGGCGATCATCGCATTGGTGATCCCCGGCCCCAGCACGGCGACGACGACGATCGCGAGCAGGATCGCGGGGAACGCGAACAGCACGTCCATGAACCGCATCAGCCCGTCGTCGAGCCAGCGGCCGTAGTAGCCGGCCAGCAGGCCGATGACGGTCCCGGCGAACAACGAGATCCCGACCGCCACGAAGCCCACCTGCAGCGACACCTCGGCGCCGCTGAGCACCCGGGAGAACACGTCTCGGCCGAGCTCGTCGGTGCCGAACCAGTGGGCGGCGGACGGCTGTTGCAGGCGGTCGGGCACGTTCTGGGCCAGCGGATCGTACGGTGTGATCCGCTCCCCCAGCAGCGCCACCGCCACGAGGGCGGCCAGCACCACACCGGAGGCGACGGCCATCGGGTTGCGCGCCAGCAGTGCGAGGGTCTCGACCCAGCGTGCCCTGGTCGCCGCCGCCGGCGGGGCCTCGAGCTCCGCCACAGCGCCGACGTGGCCGCCCGTTCTGCCGCTCATGTGTAGGAGATCCTTGGGTCGAGCCTGGCGTAGACCAGGTCCACGAGCAGGTTGATCACGAGGAAGGTGGCGGCGAACAGCAGCACCGCGCCCTGCAGGACCGGGTAGTCGCGCTGCTCCACCGCCTGGAGAGCGAGCTGCCCCAACCCGGGCCAGCGGAAGACGATCTCGACGATGACCACGCCGGAGAGCAGGTAGGCAAGCTGGATCCCGCCGATGGTGACCAGCGGAATCAGCGCGTTGCGCAGCACGTGCCAGGACAGCACGTGCCGGGCCCGCATGCCCTTGGCGCGGGCGGTGCGGACATGCTCCTGGCCGAGCGCCTCGAGCACCGACGATCGGACGAACCGGGTCATGATGGACCCGCTGACCACGCCGATCGTGACCGCGGGCATGATCAGCCGGCGCGCCCACTCCACCGGATCGTCGAACACCCCGACGTACCCACCGGTGGGGAGCCAGCCCAGCGTCCCGGCGAAGATCAGGATGAACATGATGGCCATCCAGAAGTCGGGGATGCTGATGCCCGCCTGGCTGAACACCGTCGAGAACCAGTCCACAACGGAACGCGGCCGCAGCGCCGAGACCGTTCCGAGCGGCACCGCGATGAGCAGAGCGACCAGGATGGCCGCTGCCGCGAGCGACGCCGTCGCTGGGAGCCGCTCGAGGATCAGCGAGGTCACCGTGCGCCCGGAGCGGAAGCTGACCCCGAGGTCGCCCTGCACCGCGCTCGCGATCCAGTTCGCATACTGCGTGAGCAGCGGTTGGTCCAGCCCCGCTCGCTCACGGAGCGCGTCGTACGTCCCCTGGTCGAACCTGGTGCCCAGCGCGAGCCGGACCGGATCGCCGGGCACCAGGTGGATGACCGCGAAGACCAGAATGCTGACACCGAGGAGGACGGCCGCCGACTGAACCAGCCGGCGGACGACATACCTCGTCACTCCGGTAGCACCACCTGGTCGAAGTTGATCGCCCGGTCAGCGCGGATCTCGTACCCACTCAGCCCCGGCGTCCACGCCTGCACGACGTCCGGATTGTACAGGTAGATGTAGCTCGCATCGTCCACGATCAGCTCGGCCGCCTGGTCGTAGAGTTGCTTGCGGGCGTCCTGGTCGGTCTCCGTGGCGGCGTCGGTGAGCAGGTCGTCGACCTCCTCGTTGCAGTAGCCCTGCGCGTTGAACCCGCCGTCGCACACGTGCTGCGCGTGGTAGAAGCCGAACGGGTCGAGGTTGCCGAGCCAGGCCCACAGGAACGCGTCGAAGTCGCCCTGTGCCTGCCGGTCCAGCCAGGTTGCCGACTCCTCCTCCTCGATCTGCACCTCGATGCCGACCTCCTGGAGGTTGGCCTGGATCACCTGCGCCGCCTGCACGCCGTCCGTATCGGTCACGACCATCAGCCCGAGTTCCTGGCCCTCCTCGACGCCGGCCGACTCGAGCAGGTCCCGCGCCTGCTCTGGATCGTGGCTGTACGGCGAGTAGTCGTGGAACCAGAAGCTGTCCGGGGGGATCGCGGTCTGGTTCGCCGTGCCTGCACCGAACGTTGCCGTCTCGGTGATCGTCTCCCGGTCGATTCCGAACGCCACCGCGCGCCGGGCATCCCGCTCGGCCCACGGCTCCTCGTTCTGGTTCAGGGCCACATACCAGTAGTCGACGCTGGCCGAGACTCCCAGCTCGACGTCGGGGTCGTCCTGCAGGCTCTCGACGTCCTGTGCCGGGACGTTGTCCGTCCAGTGGATCTCGCCCGTGCGGAGCGCCGTGAGCGCGGCCGTCGCCTCGGTGATGAACTGGAACTCCACGCCGTCGAGGGTGGGGCCCTCCCCCCAGTAGTCGCCGAAGGCGCTGAGCGTCGCACCGCTGGCGTCGAAGCTCTCGAGCGTGAACGGGCCGGTGCCGTTGGCCTCGGTGGCGAGGTCGAGCTCGTCGGCGCTGCCCTCCGGGATGATCGACATGCCCTTGAACCCGCCGATGTTGGCCAGCAGGGCTGGCGTGGGCTCGGTGAGCTCGATCACCACGGTGGACTCGTCCGGCGTCTCGATGCTGTCGACGGTGGCGAACCGGAACGCGTTGGCCAGCTGCTCGTCGATGATGCGGTTGTACGAGTACGCGACGTCGGCAGAGTCGAACGTGCTGCCGTCGTGGAAGGTGACGCCCTCGCGGAGGGTAAACGTCCACGTCAGGCCGTCCTCGCTGGTCTCCCAGCTCTCCGCCAGGCTGGGCTGGAAGTTGCCCTCGGCGTCTGGTACGACCAGCGTGTCGTAGACGTTCTCCAGAATCTGGAAGCTCGCGTAGGCCGAGGTGACGTGCGGATCGAGCTGGTCCGGCTCGCCGGAGATTCCGGCAATCAGGACGCCGCCGGTTGCGTCGTCGGCCGTGTCGCCATCCTCCGCCGGGGCATCGCCGTCGGCCTCCGGCTCGTCGCCGTTGACGTCGACCTCCTCGCCGCCGCCGCCGCAGGCGGCCAGCAGTATCAGAACGCCGAGCGCGCCAGCCAGCCGTCCTTGTTGACTCGACACCATAGTTAGCTCACTCTCGATTGGTTTTCGCCGCATTTCGCACGACCCTTTCGGGTAACCCTGCGGGACCGTCCAGCGCCACGCGGAGTCGCAGATCCTTCGTTACTGTTTCGTGACCCCTTCGGTACCGTTCGATCACGTTCGGCAGGCGCAGCCCTGCCGCGGCAGGCGCGCACGCATGACGCGGTGTCGCTAGGCCTGGTGGGCGGCCATGACGCCCCTGCGACGACGACCTGCGGCCGTCCGTCCACACCCCGGCTTTCACAGCGTTGGCCGTCCACAGATCCGACCCGCCGCACCCCGCTGACGCCTCGCTGCCGTCCAATCTGGACGACATGACCGCCGTACGAATCGTGAGCGTCCTGGTCGCCGCGGGCCTGGCCATTGCTGGCGGCAACGCGGGCAGCGCGGAGCATCGGCAGTGGACCTGGCCGCTCAGTCCCGGCCCCACGGACATCGTCGCCGGCTTCGACCCTCCGGCCCAGCCCTGGTACGCCGGCCACCGGGGCGTGGACCTGGCAGCGCCGGCCGGTGGCGTGGTCCGCGCCGCGGGCGCCGGCATCGTGACGTATGCCGGCCGAATCGCCGGTGTGGGCGTAGTCGCGGTAACGCACGGCGAGCTACGCACCACATATCAGCCGGTCGAGCCTGACGTGTCGGCCGGCCAACGGGTCGTTGCCGGTCAGCCCGTCGGGACGCTAGCCGCGACCAACGGGCATTGTCTGCCGGAGACGTGCCTGCATTGGGGACTGCTCCGAGGTGACACGTACCTCGACCCGCTGGGCCTGGTCCGGCCAGCCGGAGGGCCTCGGCTGCTGCCGCTCGGTGAGGGGGCGCTCGATCCGGCTGCCGACGTCGACATCGACGTCGCCGGCACGGGCCTGGCAGCCGGCCCCGTTCCAGCCCGGCCGGCGGGTGCCGTGGTCCGACGAGCGGCGCACGGCGCTCTCGCCGGCGTCACCGCTGGTCGATCATGGGCGATCTCTGCTCTCCGGCTGCCGGAGCCATGATCGACGGGACGTGCGGAAGGATCACGCGCGCGGATGGGCCTGCCGGTACGCCTGGCGCAGCCGGTCCACCGACACGTGGGTGTAGATCTGCGTCGTGCCCAGCGTCGCGTGCCCGAGCAGTTCCTGCACGCTGCGCAGGTCGGCACCGCCCTCGAGCAGGTGCGTCGCCGCGGAATGGCGGAAGCCGTGCGGCCCGACGTCCGGCGCGCCGGGCACCGTCCGCAGCCACCGATGGACGACGTCGCGCACGGCGCGCACGCCGAGACGTCCACCCCGCGCCCCGACGAACAGCGCCGCTCCCGCGCCGGGGCGCGCCAGCACCGGGCGACCGCGTACCAGCCAGTCCCGCAGCGCAGCGGCCGCGGGAGCGCCGTACGGCACGGTGCGCTCCTTGCTGCCCTTGCCGAGCACGCGGACGACCCGCCGCTCGTCGTCGACGTCGTCGACATCGAGGCCGGTGAGCTCGCTCACCCGGATACCCGTCGCGTAGAGCACCTCGAGAACTGCCCGGTCGCGCAGGGCCAGCGGCTCGCCGTTGTCCGGGCGGGCGACGTTGTCGAGCAGCGCGGACACCTCGGCCGGCCGCAGCACCTGGGGAAGCCCCTGCCGACGCTTCGCGCTGGCCAGTTGGGCGCCCACGTCGACCTCGAGCAGGCCGCAGCGATGCGCCCACGCGGTGAAGGCCCGGACCGCCGACGCCCGGCGAGCCAATGTGGCGCGTGACATTCCGGTGGTTCGCTGGCCGGCGAGCCAGCTGCGCAGCGCGTTCACGTCCAGCGCGGCCAGGTGCCGGTGCCCACGCCGCTGCAGGTGCCGCAGCACGCTCGTCACGTCGCCGGTGTACGCCCGGACGGTGTGCTCCGAACGGTTCCGCTCCGAGCGCAGGTGCGCCGCGAAAGCGTCCACGATCGCGGCGAGCTCCGCGGCCAGCGGCTCGTCGTCGGTCACGCTGCTAACGCTCGACCGTCTCTCATCCGAGGTCAAGCATCGCGGCCGTGGGTACGTCCCGTGGACGGCGAACCATCCGCCAGCCGCCCTCCGCGCGCTCCACCAGACCCCTGCTCGCCAACTCCCCGAGCGCCGACAGGCACGCCGCCACTGACAGGCCGGTCACACCGCACAACCGGTCGACCGACACCACCGACCGTGCTGGCATCGCCTCGAACACGTCCTGCGCAACAGGATCCAGGTCGTCCAGCGGCCGGGCCTTGCCATGCTTGCTCGGCGCGGCATCGGTCGTCAGGTCACCGATCGCGTCGGCGACCTCGGTGGCGTCGGTCGCGAGCACCGCGGCTCCAGAACGGATCAGTTCATGGCAGCCGGCCGACAGCGTCGACGTCACCGGCCCCGGCACCGCGACCAGCGGCCGGCCGACGTCCACGGCCCAGTTCGCCGTGCTCAGCGCCCCGGAACGCAGCGCCGCCTCGACCACGGCGGTGCCCCGCGTCATCGCAGCGATCAGCCGGTTCCTGGCGAGGAACCTGGGCCGGTTGGGCGGCGTTCCCGGCGGCAGCTCGCTGACGAGCAGGCCATCGTCGAGGATCCGCTCCAGTAGGGCCGCGTGCCCTCGCGGGTAGAGCACGTCGACGCCGCACGCCAGCACCGCGACGGTCACACCGCCGACGGCAAGCGCACCCCTGTGGGCAGCCGCGTCGATGCCGTAGGCCGCGCCGGAGACGACGGTCCATCCGCGAGCCGCAAGGTCGGCGCTCAGCTCGGTGGCAACGCGCCGTCCGTAGTCCGTCGCCGCCCGGGCACCGACCACCGCAACCGAGCGCGGCAGCACCGGCCCGAGCTCGGCGGGTCCGCGTAGCCACAGGCCGACCGGCGGCGGGGCCCATCTTTCGGCGGCCTCGACGGCGTACGCCAGCCCGTAAAGGGCGGCAGGCCACTCGTCGTCACCGGGACACACGAACCTGGAACCGGCCTCGGCGCCGGCGTCCAGCACCGCCTTCCCGTCAAGGCCGGTCAGCCGGCGGTGAACCCGGCCGCCGGGGTCGAGCCTGGGCACGGTCCCTGCCCGCAGAGCGGCGAGCGTCGCCTCCGGGCCGTGTGCGACCAGGTGGCGCGCTATGGGCTCGGCGGGCGGCTCCAGGCTCGCCGACAGCGCGGCCCGGGCCGCCCGCTCACCCGGGGGGCATCCGGTCACGCCGGCCTCCCGAGCCGGTGGGAGATCGCCTCGTCGACGTCAGCCTTGGTCGGCGCGTCGTGACCCGCCAGGTCGGCTATCGACCAGGCCACCCGCAGCGCGCGGTCGGCGCCTCGCGCGGTGAGGATGCCTGTGCCGAACGACTGGTGCAGCGGGTCCAGCGAGCTGACGGGTGGCATCAGATGTCGTCGCAGGTAGGGGCCTGGCACCTCGCCGTTGAGCCGCCACGGCGTGTCCCGCAGCCGGGCCCGCTGCCGCTGCCGTGCCTCGAGCACCCGTTCGGCGATCGCCTTCGTCGGCTCGGAGGTCGCCAGGCCGGCGTCCAGGCTCGCGATCGCCGGCGGATCGATGTGCAGTTGGACGTCGATCCGATCTCGTACCGGTCCCGAGATGCGCTGCCGGTACCGCCGGACATCGTTCGGGCTGCAGGTGCAGTCTCGCAGCCGGCTGCCGTGGTAGCCGCAGCGGCACGGGTTGGAGGCCAGGACCAGCAGGAACCGCGCCGGGAAGACCACCGTCGCCTCGGACCGCGAGACCACGATCTCGCCGTTCTCCAGCGGCTCCCGCAGCGCGTCCAGCACGCTGACGCCGAACTCCGGCGCCTCGTCGAGAAACAGCACGCCCCGGTGCGCGACGGACGCGGCGCCGGGCCGCAGCTGCCGGCTACCGCCGCCCACCACGGCGACGGCCGAGGCGGTGTGATGCGGGTCGGCGAACGGCGGGCGGGTGACCAGCGGCTGGTCAGGCGGCAGCACGCCGGCAACCGAGTGGATCGCGGTGACCTCCAGCGAGTCCTCGGTGCTCAGGTCGGGCAGCAGCCCGGGCAGCCGCCGGGCCAGCATGGTCTTGCCGGCCCCCGGCGGCCCGCTCATCATCAGGTGGTGGTGGCCGGCCGCGGCGATCTCCACGGCCCGCTTCGGCTCGCGCTGGCCGGCCACGTCGGCCATGTCGAGTTGCTCCGGTGCCGCGGCCGTGGCCGCCGGACGCTCGGCCGGCGGGCCCGGCGGCTCGTCCGGCACGGGCGAGCCCGACAGCACGGCCATCACCTGCGCAAGCGACCGGGCGCCGAGAACGGACACGCCGGGGACCAGCCTGGCCTCGTCGACGTTCGGCTCCGCCACCACGACCCGACGCACGCCGCCGCGCGCCGCCGCCATGACCGCCGGAAGCACGCCCCGGACCGGGCGGAGCCTGCCGTCGAGCGCCAGCTCCGCGAAGAACACCACGTCCTCGCCGGCACCCGCAGGGAGGCGCTCCGCGGCCTCCAGTATCGCCACCGCCACACCGAGGTCGAAGCAACTGCCCCGCTTGGGCATCGACGCTGGCGACAGACTGACCGTGATCCGCTGCAGCGGCCAGGGCTCACCGGTGCTCAGCACCGCCGCGCGCACCCGGTCACGCGCCTCGACCAGAGACGCGTCCGGCAGACCGACGAGGGTGAACCCCGGCATCCCGCCGATGTGCGCCTCGATATCGACCACCGTGCCGCGCACCCCGAGCAGGCCTACGCTCCGGGCCCGGGCCAGCCGCATCTAGAACGCCCCCCGCAGGTGCACAACCTCGGGGGAACCGCGGCGATGCCGGTGGACGGCCACGATGTCGAAGCGCAGCCCGATCCAGGGGGGTGCGTCGTGCTCGGCGAGCCAGCGGCGACCCAGGCGTCGCAGCCGAGCCGCCTTACGGCGCGTGACAGCCTCGAGACCGGACCCGAAGCCGAGACCACTGCGCGTCTTGACCTCGCACACGACGACCGTCGTCCCATCGAGCGCGACGACGTCGATCTCGCCTAGGTCGCAGCGCCAGTTTCGGTCCACGATCCGGTATCCGGCCGCCAGCAGGTGCCGCACGGCGATCCGCTCGCCGTACTCGCCGATCGCCTTGTTCGCATTGTTGGCCGCCCGCACCGGCACCACCTCCGGTCACGAGCCTTGCGAGCCGGCTACCTCCCATGGGCGGCATCGCCGGATCTGTGGACGGCCGGCCCCGGGCGAGGCTGGGTGTGGAAATCGTGGCCCTCCGTCGGCGCTGAGCCGCCCACCAGGGACGGCAACGCCGCACCACCCGTGCGGGCATGCCGCGGCACGGCTGCGCCTCCCGAACGTGATCGAACGTTAGGCGTCGAGGCCGGGGCTTCCCATCTCGAAATCGGTCTTGGCGAGCTCCTCGACGTGGACGTCCCGGAAGGTCACGACCTTGACGTTCTTGACGAAGCGTGCCGGCCGGAACATGTCCCACACCCACGCGTCGCTCATCGTGACCTCGAAGTAGACCTCGCCGCCGTCGCTGCGCACCTGAAGGTCGACGTGGTTGGTCAGGTAGAACCGCCGCTCGGTCTCGACTGCGTATGTGAACAGGCTGGCCACGTCGCGGTACTCGCGGTAGAGCGACAGCTCCATGTCGGCCTCGTACTTCTCGAGGTCTTCTGCGCTCACCGCATCACGCTCCAGTTCTCGCTGACGGTGACGAGCGCGGCGGCGCCCGCGTCCTCGGCCGCG